>CAWVVG010000092.1:0-10885 GCA_963932775.1 uncultured bacterium | reverse complement strand
ATCAAGGTGTGGGTCTGCGAGCGTTCTTAGGGCATTCTCAACGCTCCTGAGCAAGGTTCCGGCGATATCATCTAGACCCATCCGACCCAGTACCGGCGCCAGCTCGAGCGCCGCCTGTACTCGGTCTGTGGCTGACGCTGTGGCATCCATCGCGGTGTGTCTCAACATCAGAACAGGTTGGGTGTGGGTAGGCCAGCGCGGGCCGCTGAGTCCTGCTGCCTGTTCAATCTGTGCTGGATGGCTGTCGAGAACCTGTGGGGTGTTGACCTGGCTTGCATGAGCGGGTCGATCCTGGAAGCGCATCTGCCGGTGTGTGCGGGCGAGGTAGAGCGCCTTGGCCTCGGGCTGACTCAGCTCCTCCAAGTGAAGATGAGTGGAGAGCTCTGTCTGCAGTGGGTGTGTGCTTGTGACGACGAAGCGGGCATTGGGGGCGACCCGAACCCAGGTGGTGAGGACACTCAAGTCGAGGTGGTCTTCGAAGTCATCGAACACGACGATGCAGCTGCCTCGGGCGGCGATCGCGTGCCCGATTCTTTCAACCAGGCTCCCGCCGGACTTGGTCCCCAAGGACATGCCCAGGGCGACAGCCGTACAGAGCAGTAGGTCTGTGGTGTCCCGGGTGCCATGCAATGCAGCCCAGGCGACTCCGCCCGCTGTGATCGGTTCGACTGCCCGGGCCCACAAGAGTGCGAGGCGGGTCTTTCCCAGGCCATCTGAGCTGGTGATGTTCACCATCCGTGCGCCAGCGTTCATGTGTTCCTTCAGCACGGCCATGGCCTGCCGCCGGCCCACGAAGCAACTGGATGCGAAGGGAATCCTTGAGGTATGCGCAGCCAAGGAAGCGAAGCGGCGGCGGGACAACAATCGTGTGGTGACCTGAGACACTTCCAGCAGTCCAGCGCCGCTCGACACGGTTCCAATGGAGGTCACCTGAAGGTCGGGTGGAATGGGTTCAGTGATGGCATTGAACGTGGGGGTCGATATGAGCACCTGCCCTGAATGCGTAAGGCTCACCAAGTCCAGCAGTTCTTCGAGTGACCCCCGGTGAATCGCCATTCGAGCGAGGAGTCCGCCAAAGAGCATCTCCTGCACACCCACGCCGTCCGGCGTACCTGCGAGGGCATCGGGCCAGTCGAGAGCGAGGAGGCCTTCCTGCATTCTTGCGCACCACATGACGGCGGGTGCGGCGGTCGGGAAGCGGAGGATAAATCCGTCCCCATCGTGGTCGGTGACCGTTCCACCGAGGTCATCGAGCATGGTCTCAAGCAGGTCTTCGAGCTGGTTTAGTGCCTCCCAGGTAAGCTCCGGGTCCCGAGTCCACAACGCACCTACATTGGCCACATCGACGCTTACAAGAACGTCGGGGCCCTCGGCCTCAGAGGGTTGATCGGGGGGTGGCAACATAGTCACGCTGCTTATCGTCCGAATTGGGGTGAAGTTCGAGGGCTTGGGTGCGCATTACATCGGGCGTCGGCGGGTCTGCCAGTCTGGAGGAGCACCGGTAGCATTCCAGCGGTACACGCGGACGATGGTGTCAGAGGTACGGAAAACCTCGGTCCAGAGGTCTGGTGCCGCTGCGATTTGTTTGCCCAGATCGCTGTCGGGTCCGGTGATTAGGTCTTCGATGGGCACATGGGTCGCATCAAAGGTGTTGGGGGCCATCGCGAGATAATTCACCAATGCGAAGTAGCGTCCTGATGACGGTCGTTCCTCTGGCCATGGACGGGTGAACCGCCACGACCCCGATGGCCATGGGGCTCCGCCAGGAGGGTAGGCGTCGGTTGAGCGGGCGATGGTGTGGCTGCCACCGAGCAATAGACCCTGCATCATCCACGAGGAATCAAGCAGCAGGTCGCCGGTTTGAAGGTTCTCACGACCCCAAGCGTTGACTTCGTGTTCTTGGAGTCCACCCATCGCGACTGGGTCGAGCCTGTCGCTGAGCTGGGAAAAACCGGCTGGGTTTACGGGCCAGAGCAACAGGAAGCTGGCGATAACAATCAAGCCTCCTCCCCTGGCCATTGATCGGATCCGGGTCCTGCTGCCTACGATGGAGCGGGCCAATAGGTCCATTGCACCCATCATCAAAATGGGCAGCAGCACCGCCCCGTGCACCACATACCGCTCCTGGTAGTCGCTCTTGATCGAGGGCCAACAGCTCACAACGATCATGGCAGCGGCCGCGACTTGAAATAGAGTCTGCCAGCGATTTCTGCGGCGGGCGAGGGGCACCAAAAAGGCGAGGGTCAGGATGGCTGGAATCCGCCAAGTGAACCCTGGGTAGTCCAGTCTCAAGCGCTGAATTGAGGTTCGCAGTTGGCGCTTGTTCTGGACCGCGAGGGCGGGATCTCTGCCCGCTTTCCAGAATGTCTGAAGGGTGCGGGGGACGGTCCAGGCATCGTCAAAGTGGCCCCACATGTACCCGGTTTGGAGATTCCGAGGGGTCTGCTGTGCACCTCGGCCCCCGGGCACCAAGTAAGCCACCGCCATCTCCTCTAGGGTGAAGCCCTTGACTGGAAGCGAGGACATCCACTGATATGAAAACACCAACGGCATTCCCAGCAACAGGATTCGTACGGACCGCAGTACCAGTCCGCCACCGCGCCCTCTCAAGACCGTCGGGGGCGGCGGAGATTCCTCAGATTTCCAACGCCAGGGAATGAACACGGCTCCTACGACACCAAGCCCCGTGAGGCCCAGGGCGACAAGGAGGCTCTTCCCATCGTTGACCAACAATGCGGCGGAGCACAGTCCAACGAAGAGCCACGGCCACAGACCGCCTCGTGCGGCGAGCACCAGGCCAGCGGCACCACTGGCGGCCAGAAACATGACCATCGGGTACGGGGTGACCGCATCGGTGTGCATGCGAAATGTAGCCAGGCTGGTCAGCAATAAGATGCCAGAGATCGCTGCACCCCGGCCAAACAGTCGGCGCCCGATGATGTACAGCGGAATGGCGGTGGCGATGGAGACCGCTCGACTCACAAACTGCAGCATGACCTCGAGGTCGAGTCCAGACCAGTAGGAGAGGGTCGCTGCCATGTACGGGTAGAAGGGGTATCGCCACGCGCAATACAGCGGAGGGTCACCGTGCAGCAGTGAGTAGGCATCCAGGTGGGAGTCGTGCCAGTCGATGCCCGACGCGACCCAGCTGGGGTCGGTGAGCTCATGGTAGAGCATCCAGCCGCCTGCCCAGGCGCAAAATGCAATGACCAGCCAACGCCTCTCAGAGAGCCGATCCGCCAGACTCAGGATGCGCTCCGCGAGTGCGGGTCGGAACTCCTCTACGAAGCGGGCCATGGCTGCTGTCCAGAACAAAATGGCGACGGCGATGGCAAAAGCCATCACCTCCCAGCGTCCCCCCAAAGCGGCGAAGTCAGCATCCCACAGGGACTTGGGGCCGGCGAAGCCAACTCCCAGCATGAGGCTGAGGAGTCCGCCGAACACCCAAGTGCGGGGGACGGTGGCGGGGTAGTAAGTCACGCGGCCTCGGTGTCCTTGACCTCGGTGAGGTTCGAGCCGGGGCTGGAGAGCACCGCTGCCGCTGCCTCAACACCGGATCCCATGGCTGACCCAGTCGTGGCCAGTACTGGGAAGGTTCGGTGGTTTCCGGCCAAGAACAGGTTGCTCAGGAGGCGGTGTTGAACCGGCGGGTTTGTGTAGCCGTTGACGAACACTGGGCTGTACATGGGAATGCGGCTTGTGTGAATCCACTCGGGTTCCAGCCGAATGCCAAAGCGCGTCTCAAAGTCTGAAATGTAGCGCTCTTCGATGTCGGCGGCATTGAGGTGGAGAAAGGAGCCTTTGCCTTGGCGTACGTGGGTACAGAAGTTGAGAAGCTTCACTCCGGGATGTCCCAGGCTTTCATTCAGAAGGTCGAGTCGGAAGATGCCGCCGAAGCTCCATGTGGGTCGGATGAAGTTGGTCCAATACCTGTCCAGTGGGACGTGCTGGTGTGTGGCGATGACCGTGGACACCACGCCGGAGTAGTCGATGGAACTCAGATGGGGGTCCGGTGCATCGGGAGTGAGCCTGCACAGTACCGGTGGTGCTAAGGCCGCCACAACCGAACGGGGTTTCAAAAGCTCACCGTTGGTGAGGGCGATCCGATGGACTCGGTCCCGTCGTTCGTTCAGCTCGAGCGTTCCTGCGGCGGTCCTCATTAAGATTCGCACCCCAGCTGCCTGAAGGCGCTCGTGGAGTGTCTGCACCACAACGGAGACCCAGTCTGCATTTGGCATGTACCCGTAGCGACATCCCGCCTCACCTGCGGCCAGGCGCTCTCGGAGCCACGCTGCGGAGAGCCCGGATGTTGGAAGTCCAAATTTGATGTGCGTCAATGGGTCAAAGAAGGACTCAACGGCCTGCTTTCCGGCCACCCGCGTCAACCAAGCGGAAGCCGGCTCATCTTCTGACATGGGTACCCATGCGGTCGCCACCCGTGCGGCCATGCGAGCTTTGACGCGCCAAGGCAGAGGGAACTTTGCAAAGTCTGACAAATTGGCCATGCCGTGAATCTGGCCTTCCACCGAGAAGCCCATCTCGAGGCGCTTCCAGTGCACGTCTTTGAGCAGTCCAAAGCGTGCCAGGAACGCCAGGAGGTGGGAGTCAGAAGACAGAATGTGGTGGTAGCCGAGGGGCATTAGGCGCCCATCTCGCTCGAAGCTGGAGGCCAGACCGCCCAGATGGTCAGCGGCTTCGACCAGAGTCACAGCTTGTCCGTGTTCTGCGAGCGTCAATGCGGCGGCCATCCCTGCCATTCCCCCACCGATGACCGCTGTGTCACACGCCATGGGCTGAGCCTAACAGAGGTCATGGCTTCAGTCGGTAAGCAGTTGCTCCAACCACGTGCCGAAGGCGTCGGTTGCGGTGAAGTTTCGCGCGAGTTGTGCGGCGCGGACTTCCACCTCGGCACGCCAGGCGTCGGCCATTCCGGCTTCGGTGAGTATCTGTCCTGCCGTTTGATCTCCGATGCCCGCGATGGCGACGGTGATCAGTGCCTCAATTTCGCCCTCGAGCCCGGTCCGCTCTGCCAATGCCCGGGCGGCAGCGGTTGCGGTGGCTACCAAGGTCTCCGGATCGAGCTTGTTGAACTCCCGGTTCAGCTCGCTGAAGGGCGTGTTCATCAACTGGTCCAACAGGTGCCCACGAAAACGGCCGTAGCTCTCGGCTTTGTTGGGATCGCACAGATCGTCGGCAGCTTGTGCGATGACCGAGGACAGAATCGAGTCGACAAAGTCCTTGGCCTTTTGTTCGGCTTGGCGCTCGATTTCTGCACCCAATCCACCCAGTATGCCTTCGCTCACCCGTTTGAGGCTGCGAAGACGACTTGCGGTGCGATCACCTCCAGGACCCGAGGGTCGGAGCCGCCGAGCGAAGCCCTGCAGCGCGTTTACCAGCAGCTCCCTGAGCAGTTCTTCCACCGCCCCATGCTCGATGAGGCGCCCGACCAGCGCCCGATCTGGGACGACCGGACGAACCACGATGTCCCGGATGGGTTGAACCACCCTACCCGGCACATAGTCACCCAGGGTGCCCTCAGGGATGTTGGCTTGTAGGGCCACGATCCGCTCTCGAAGCCAGGTCTCCGTTTGGTTGGAGCGGGTGGCCTGACGCAGTGTTGCCGCTGTGGTTCGGGCAAGAGACGAGGCATTGATCAACTGGTGGAGCGGAAGCGCGAGCAGGTGGTCGATGGCAAGACCGATCAGTGTGTCCAGGGCTTCGCCCTGCAGCCGTTCGCGAATCACTTTCGTCATTCCACAGCCTTTGGAAGAATAGACGTTGGCGTGCCCACAGAAGTCAACCAGAGCTGGTGCACTGCTCGGGTTGCAGCCACGTGCATCAGCCTACGGTGATGCGGTGTGTCCGGCCAAAACTGAGCGGAGGCTTCGACGATGACCACATAGTCGAACTCGAGGCCCTTGATCTCTGCAACGGGTACCACATCGATGCCGGACTTGAAGGCGAAGCGTTGGTTCTCCACGAGCCGGGTGTGCGGAACATCCGCGGACACCAGCCCATCAAAATACAAGGTCGCCATTGCAGCGTTTGGGGCCAATACCGCTACATTGGCCAGGGGCTCCATCTCGAACAACTGGAGCAAGGTTCGAGCCAGGAAGGCCACGCAGGCACCATGGTCCGAGAAGCGGAACAGCTCAACCGGGGGACCATTTCGTAGGGTCTGGACTGGTGGCTCATCGTCCTCGAGCACCGCCACAGCAAACTCGGTGATGGGGTGAGTGGACCGGTAGCTCACGGCTAGGGTGTTGAGCGCCTGGGAGGACACGCCGATTCGTTCCAGGAACTCAGCCCAGGACGTGAAGCCTGCATGCTCGGTGATGTGCTGTCGCGTGTCGCCAGCAAGGGTCACGGACTGTTCTTTCGATACCGCACCCAGGAGTACTTGGACCTCGACCGGAGAGAAGTCTTGGACCTCATCGAGCACCAAATGAGCGTAGCGCAAGGGGCGCTTTTGTTTGCCGCGTAGGTGTCCCATGCGGAGCTGCCATGCCCGGAGAAGCAGGGCATCGTCCTCGGGGTCCAGCCGAGCGTCTACCTCTCGGTCGCCTTCCCACCATGCGTTGACTGCATTCCATTGGCTTGTACACCAGTCGACTACACGGTCGAGCTGGGCTTCGGTAATGTCATCCCCGAGTACTGAGGCCAGCAAGGTCTTGTTCGTTAAGAGCTTTCCCCAGTCTTCAAATGCGGCTTCACCGGAGTGGTCGGACGTCTCAGCGGCCAGGCCGGCCAAGGCTTCGGATACACCTGGATGCAGCTTGACGCGCACCACGGGTTCTGGCGTATCGTCCGAAATGGCCGTGGGAAGTTGGGGGTAATGGCGCTTCACCATCGTTCGGGCCCACCGCTCCCAGGTGGTGACTTGGACGCCTTTTACTCCGAGTGCTGGCAATACGTGAGCCACGTAGTCGCGCATGGCACGTCCCCAGACGACCACCAAGATTCGGTGGGCAGGGAAGGTGTGTGGATGAGCGTAGTTGAGGTAAGCAATGCGGTGGAGCGCCACGGTGGTCTTCCCCGTACCCGCCGCTCCGCGAAGTACGACCACTCCGCTCTCAGGGCCCGTGATGAGTTCAAACTGCTCGGGGTCGATCATGGCGGCGATGTCCGGCAGGTGCTTGTCTGCGCGGAGCTTCTCACCGGAACCAAAGTGGGCTGTCTTGCCTTGCCCTGCTCTCAGCGCTGCACCCTGTCCACCCGCGAGTCGCTGCGCTTCGGGGCTGAGCTTGGACCAGCCGTCTTTGGTACGGATGAAGGTATCGTTGGCGGCATCCACCCGTTCAAGCTCACCCGCTTGTACATGCATGGTTCGACGGATGCTGATGACTCCTTCCCGGATCCTGTCCGCCATTTCCTCGGCAAACTCATCGCCCTCTTCGTACCGATAGAACAGCTTTGATATCGGAGCATTCCGCCAGTCAACAATTCGGATTCCATGGGATAGGCGCGTCGCCTTGCCGAGAAAAACGTCTTGCTCTCGGCTTCCTTCGGTGAGCTGCATGTGAGCGAAGTAAGGAGAGTCGGGATCGACTTCGACACGCTCTCCTCGAAGTCGGGCCTGGTCCAACAACGCAGCGAGTGTTTCGATCTGTTGATGCATCGCCGCCTTGTCTTCTTCTTTCGCATTTCCCATTTGGCCTTGGAGCCGATGAATTTCAGAGCCCAGGTCGGCCTCGGAGTTGGGTTGCGGTCCCAGCGGATTTTCGAGCAGGCGCTGACGAATTTCGCTCAATAGAGCGGTTTCTTCTTTGACGATGGTGGGTAGTTGGCTTGGATGGGACACGTTGTACCGAATGACCTGGGATAAATTTGGGGAGCGTCGTGACTTAATCGAACTGTTTACAGTCTTCAAGATACCGATGCAGGTAGCTCAGTCCACAGATGAGTCCGGTGAGTCCCGTGAGCACGGTGAGTGGCCAAGCTAAACCTGAAAGTCCGAGGAGTGTGCTGGTAAATGCGCCGAACAGCAATATTGCGGTGAGTCGGCCCCAGATGGATGTGTGTTGGACCAGCACGCGCCCGGAGACAAAGTCGCCAGTGATGGTCATGAACATCGACCACTGGATGATTTCGCGAATAAACCACATCGACATCCACCATGCCGGCATGTAGCCGTGCAAGGTCATCGACCATGCGCCGTTGATGTGCAGAATCTTGTCGACCCATCCGTCCAGTACTGCGCCTGTGTGGCTCGCATGATTCCATTTTCGGGCGATGGCGCCGTCGAGTACATCCGTTGCGGAAGCGACCAGGTAGGCCCCCAGAGCCAACGTCGGATCGTAGGTGAGGAATGGGAACGCGATCGCAATGAGAAGACGACAGCTCGTGACTGCGCCAGCGGGGTTGAACAGATCTTCTAAGCTTAGGAAATTCTTCTGCATCGGTGATGCGCTCCAAGAATCCCTTTATCGGGTGGGCCTCGTGTGACAAGACTAGGTTATGTCCTAAGAAGACTCAGGAGGCCACATGGGCTTGCTTCGACGCGCTGCTCGACGAATCCTCAACAACGTTCTGGACAATGCACCCCATGTGCCGGCCGGGCCCCCTACCCAGCGGGCTGCCCCGCCCGAACCTGCGGCCAAAGGGCCCGAGATGTCGAATATTGAGTGTGGCCCTCAGGAATTGAAGGAACGGCTGGACGCAGGTGAGGAGGTGACGGTCCTCGATGTGCGTGAACCCCACGAGACCAGCGGAGGCATCATTCCCGGTGCCGTAGTCATTCCCCTGGGACAGATTGAAGAACGCTGGACCGAAGTCAAAGATGCCAACGAGGTCGTGGTGTACTGCGCGCTCGGCGCACGCTCGCTCCAAGCCGCAGGCTTTCTACGGGAGCAGGGCGTGTTCAATGCCACCAGCATGGATGGCGGGATTGTTGGCTGGACCGATATCGGTGGTACGACAGTCCCTCCGGGTGATTGAGCAATGGTCGACAACCCGCTGACCAAGGCAGGTGTCGTTCTTCCTGTGTTGACCAAGGCGAATGCCTTGCGGCGGCGTGTGCATGGGCGGGTTGCCAGCATTGATCTCATTCAGTGGAATGATGTCTCGTATGGAGATCGCATGCGACAGCATGTGCACATGTGGGAGCTCAATGACCTCTGCCCTCGGGATGGCTGGCCAGCAGTGCTACTGATTCACGGTGGGGGCTGGAGAGAAGGCAGCTGGCGAGACTATGAGAGCTTTGGACCGCAATTGTCTCGGAAGGGGTTTCTGGTTGGAGCCATGGACTACCGGCTCGCACCGGAGAATCCGTGGCCAGCTCAGCTGGAGGATGTTCTTGAGGCCATTGCGTTCTTCAGAAGCCAGTTCACCGACCCGACCCGCATCGCTCTGTGGGGACATTCCGCTGGCGGTCATCTTGCCATGATGGCCGCACTCGCCAAGCCCGAATGGGTCCGCTGTGTGGTGGCCTTGGGCGCGCCCTCGATGCTCGATGAACTGCATCCAGATGAGGTCGCTGATGTGTTTGGTGAGGTACCCCTCAGCGGTGTGTCACCGGCAAATATCGACTGCCCTGATGCGCCACCGATGTTGTTGGTTCATGGTGAGCACGACTCGGTGTGCTCGGTTGAGCAAGCCCGAGACCACGCACACTCCCGTGCTGGGGTGGAGCTCATTGAAGTGGCAGAGGGGGACCATGGCATCCGCTGGCCCCCGGTCGCATCGCTCAAGGCACGGCGTAAGGCGGTGTCCTGGCTGGTCGAACAGATGGATATGCCCGAGCGCGGCTCGAAGTGGCGGCGAAGGAAGAAGGGGAAGCGCTGAGGCTCCCCGTCACCCCTTGCGCGTTCTTACGGACATTCCTCGCTGATGTCGTCCTCTGTGAGCACTTCGACCGGTGTACCGGTAGCGAGGGCTTCGATGTCTGAAAGCACAAGGGTCAGGCAATACTCGCTGCCATCGCTTGGGCACTCCACACACGAGATCCCGAGCAAGCTCAGAGTGTCGCAGGCGTCGTCGGGATCGCTCAGGTCGAAGGGCAATGCATCCCCCAGACTCGAGAGGGCTGGCCCGACTTCCCGCATATCGAGGGAGCCAGCGAGACCAACACCGTTCATGGCGCCGCCATCGGGCTCGAAGGTGCCATTAATGTTCATCGCCGAGACGGTCAGGGACACGCCCATCAGGCTGATTGGCATGTCGACTGGGCCCACCTCAAAATAAGGTGACCGGGAGAAGTCGACGGCATCGAAGTCGAGGGTCGGTACGCACATGTCTTGGTCCGCAGTGCCCGATTCGGGAATGGCACCGACAAAGTCCAGAACGTCAGAGGCCTCCTCGACGCCCAGCAGGATCTTCATGTCGAGGGCGTCGCCGATAATCATGCCCAGTGCAGATGGCTGTACCCATGTGGCGGTCCCCAGGTCGAGGCCAAAGGTCTCACTGGTGACATCGGTCTCCAGAGGAGCCCCGAGGTCAGAGGTGGTGAAGCTGACGACTTCCTCTCCCGCACACCAGCTCAGGGTCGCGGTGTGGGTAGCGCTTGGAACCAGGCCGGTGTCGGATGTCCACTCGAGCTCACCGTCTACATTCGTAACGGTGCCTTCAACGGTGGCTCCCTCTCCATCGGCGACGACGATCGTGGCGGTGTCATCGGGTCCATCGAGCCAAAAGCGCACTGTGTCCTGCCAGTAGATCCCGTTTTGGCCATCGCTGGGCTCGGCATCTTCGATCTCGACCGTGCAGTCTTCGTCGGCATCGGCATCGGCATCGGCATCGGCATCCGCGTCGGCATCCGCGTCGGCATCCGCCTCGGTGCAGTTTCCATTCGTATCGCTGGCGGTGCCTTCCGGGCAGTCGCCTACAGTGGACTTTCCTTTTGTGGAGCAGGCAGCGATAAACAAGCTGAGGATGAGAATTGAGCGCA
>CAWVVG010000091.1:0-10926 GCA_963932775.1 uncultured bacterium | reverse complement strand
ACCAGTCTGCTTCGCTACTACGCCGATCAGCCCGGCCGAGACGTCCGCGTACGGGTCGGCATGAACTTCTAAATCAAACGGAGAATCTCTTGAACCTCATCGCCCGAATCACACCCTTTCTTCTGCTGGTACTCCCGGCCTGCTCTGACGTTGAAAAGGACGAACACGACCACGAACATGAAGTCATTACGACCGTCATCCTGACCTTCACCTCCCAGACCGATGACTCGGAACTCGAGTTCAGCTGGAGTGACGCAGACAACAGCGCCTCACCGGTAATCGACGACATCGTTCTTCAGGATGCCTCGGACTACACATTGTCTGTCGAGTTCCTCAACGAGCTCGAAGACCCCGCCGAAGACATCACACCCGAGGTCGCAGACGAAGATGACGAACACCAGATCTTCTTCACCGGATCCGCAGTCGAGGGGCCAGCGACAGGCACGAACGCAGACGCCATCATCGGGCATGCATACGCGGACACAGACGCCAACGAACTGCCTCTTGGCCTGGACAACACCATCACAACCCTGGCTGTGGGCTTGGGTGAATTAACGGTCTCGCTGAGGCACCTCCCCATGGAGAGCGGTAATCCGGTCAAATTCGAGGACATGGCTGAGGACGTGGCCGAAGGCGGATTTGGAGCCATTCCTGGCGAAAACGATGTCCAGGTGAACTTCAATATTGCGGTGGAGTGACATCCATCTCCTTCCCTGAATGGGTGCCGACACCAGCGGTGATGGGTGTCTGTGCACCGCAGCATCAAGGTTCAGGTCGCGGCTGACTCAACCGCGCAGCTCCCACACTTGCCAGAAATTCGGATGTGGAAATTCGCATTCAGCAATGCCTGTGGAATGCCCCCACCGATTGCCCGTACCTCGAGCGGTGGTAGACACGTCACCTCACTGCAGGCCTCGCACAGGAAGTGAGGGTGGTCATCGGTGACAGTGCGGCAAGCGTCCTGGAGCTCGTAGCGCCAAACTCGGTCGCCGAGGTCCATGCGTCGAAGGATGCCAACGCCCGCAAGATCGGACAATACCCGCCAGACGGAAGCCTTATCGTACAGGCCGACAGCAAGAATGCCCATGACCTCTTCGTGAGTCATGGGCGATTTTTGCTCGTGCAGTGTCACCAGCACAGCAATGCGCTGCGCAGTCGCACGCAGCTCCTGACTCTTCAGGAGCGCACGAACTTCAGATTGTACCTTTTCAAGTGTATTTGACATGGGCTTAGGCGTCAGAATGTAACGCCAACGGACCCCATGTCGAACCCTTGCTATTCATCGTCGTGGGCGTCAGCCTCTTCGCAAACACCCTCTTCTTCGTGACCTTCGTCTTCGTCTTCGTCTTCGTGCTCTTCAACGTGACACTCGAGACCATCTTCGCAATCTTCATCTGCGGCGCAAGCCTCTCCGACCTTTCCTTTAGAGCCACAGGCGGCAAGAGTAAGGGCAGTAATAAACGTGAGCAGCAATTTGGCTTTCATTGATTTCTCCATGAGAAAAATGGGTTTGCGGGGCAACACCAATAGCGATGTCGACCTTGCGCATCACGCACCTAATGCCATTTAATCACTATTGCAATCGAATTGCATTAAAGCGGTGAATTCCATTCCCTACCGGCGCATCAGCACGCCGGCGTTCAGCTCGATGGTGCTGAATGCTCGATTCACCTTCGTCACACGCTCGGGTCTTGCCTATGAGTACAGCAAGGGGTTTGGTTTGAGTTTCCACAATTCAAAGGGGCAAGATTGCCCCGGTATTGCTGAGCCCATCATAAAAAGTACCGCCTGTACTCCACCACAGGGCTTCTGCTTCAGAGTCCTGTTCTGTGAGCGACATTGCTGCAGCTGTGAGCAAGCCGAGCAGGGTGTCGTGGATATCGCTGTCTGAGAACGTGCTGCCCGGAGAGCTGCAGAAGGTGGTGCACAGCGCATCAGTTTCGTTCTCGAAGTCGCAGTGGTCGGCCTCCGTTAGACGCAGGATGGTGGCATCGGGCACCGCTCGCAGGGCATCGACACCGTTGCCTTCAGCGTTGCACGAGCTTGCTTCGCCGGCCACGGAGAGAGTGGGTGCGCTGACTCCATCGGCTCTGTCCAGTCCAAGCCCACCCGCATCGGTCAGGTCCAGTCCGATGAGTCCAATGGCATCGTCGTCTTCTGACGCTGCAACCAGAGAGGCAAGGCCACCCGCTGAGTGCCCAATGTAGATCACAGGTCCACCACCCATGGCTTCGTTGAATTGGGTCAGGTCGGTACCGTTCTGTGCGTGATCGGTGTCAACGATTGAGGCGTGGCAGAGAGTCGGAACCACGACTTCTATGCCCCAGCTCGCCATGTGTTCCGCCCATCCAATCATATGGGACGGACCCCGCATAAAGCCGTGGGAGAGAAACACTCGAGGCCAAGCGCCCGAAGTACTTGGTGCGACGATCTGCGCAGAGGAGTCGCAGCTCGCGGAGAGAGTCACAGAGGAGGTGGATGTCGTGTGAGGCCCAGTCAGTCGGTAGTCGACCTCGAGAGGACCCATTGGAGGCTCATCATCGGAGTTGGTGCCTTCACCGTCTTGTGTGTCTGCTGGAGATTGGTTTTGATGGTTCGACCCAGCAGTGTCGTACCGGTCCGTCTTGCCATCGGTGCAGGCGATCAAACAGAATGGAAGGAGGCGAGAAAGGTGCATGGTGTCGTGAGGTATCCGGTCGTCGTGGTGAGAGTGTAGACAAAGACGCTGTGGTGAGGGTGGGAACCTCGCTTCTGACCGAGATGATAGGCGCCACTCTCTTGAGAGGTAGCCACCTCTGACACCCAACACCCAACACCCAAAGCCAACGCCAACATCACAAAGAGAAAAATATTCAGAGACTCCCCCAACCATTTGGCGTGGAGGTATCCGCCGTGGTGCGAGGGAAGTCTTGGAGGCCACATAGCCAGATGCTTCGTCGTCCGCGCTACAATCTGGGATAGCGCTCGCATGTACGCCGTGGAACGGCCATCCAACGGGCGCTGCTTGTGTCTGGAAAGTCACGAGTCACACTCGGCGGTGCACAGGTGCCACCCATAAGGCCACTGAGCCAAACGATTCGAGAAGGTCCATACCAAGGAGCCATGCGACGGTAGCCGATGAGCACATCCCCTTTGCCGTCGAAGTCGAGAGCGAAATTGCAGGAGCGTTGCATGCGACAGATGGTGTCCAATAGAGGACGAGTACTGCTTGGCATACCCACGACCTCGACCCGATATGCACAGTAGTTGAGACGGATGCCTCCGTCTTCTCAGCTCGGCAGCGGTTGACCAACTCTGGCCTGAGTGTACGTGTCGCAGATTCAGTTTCGAGTTCACACACTCAAGATAGAGGTTCTTCGGAGCGAATCATAAAACTGAAATTTGGGTACAACCCGTATGGCTTGCGCCGAGTTAACCGCCCCCAAACTGGCCCCAATATCTGGTGTCCCTTCGGAGCCCCCATGCTGACCCTACTCCGCGATGCTCAAATCTATTCTCCAGCTGATCTCGGGTGCCAGGACCTGCTCATCGCGGACGGGCGAATTGCAGCCATAGAGACTTCTCTTCCCTCGCTCCCAGCTTACATTCCACACACTGAGATTGATGGACAGGGCCTGATGGTCGTTCCTGGTTTGATCGATGCACATGTGCACGCCACTGGCGGCGGTGGAGAGGCAGGGCCAGAGACACGGGTACCCCGAATTCAACTCAGTCACCTTACAGCGGCTGGGGTCACATCCTGTGTTGGCGTCTTGGGAACCGATGGAACCACCAGAACGGTCCGGGACCTGGTCGCCACCACCCTCGGTCTTCGAGCCGATGGAATGAACGCATGGTGCTACACCGGGAGCTATCAAATCCCGCCGCCCACACTGACCGGTTCAGTGCGCGATGACATCGTATTTATCGATCCGATTATTGGTGTAGGAGAGCTCGCCCTGAGCGACCATCGGTCCTCGCAGCCCACTATCGAGGAGTTTCTGCGGGTGGCCTCCGATGCCTACGTGGCCGGCATCATGTCCAACAAAGCGGGTGTGGTTCATTGCCATATGGGCAGTGGTGAGCGGGGGTTTTCCATGCTGCACGACGCCCTGGATTCAGCCGAGATCCCAGCCCGCGTCTACCACCCCACCCACATCAACCGTGAGCAGTGGTTGTTCGAAGCCGCCCCAAAGCTGGCCCACCGCGGATGCACAGTGGACCTCACCGCATTCCCTGATGACGGTGAGACTTTGTTGGCATCCGATGCCATCATTCAATGGTTCGAGGGGGGACACCCCATGGACAAGCTGACCTGTTCGTCCGATGGCGCAGGATGCCTTCCCACCTTTGATGCGCAAGGCCGACTCGAGAAAATGGATGTCGGCCGACCGATCACACTGTTGCACACCATTCAGGCCCTCTTGAAAGCAGGGGTATCCCTCGAGACCTTCCTGCCGGTGTTCACCTCGAATGTTGCTGACACCCTCTGTTTACAGGGGCGTGGGCGCATCGAGGTGGGCGGATATGCAGACCTCGCTGTTATCGACTCCTCGGGCAAATTGGTCCATCTGCTGGCCAATGGGCGAACAATGGTTCGCCACGGAGCCCATGTCGCCCATGGGTGTTTCGAAGATAAAATTGTAAGCAATTGATGACGAAATTCGTCTTCACGCGCTTGATGTAGTAATAGCGGCGCCGCCGCAAGGAATGAGCCCCATGAGCCCTTCACCCGTATCAGAAAACACCGAACGTGGATGGATCGTCGTGATTGGCGGTGCTGAAGACAAAGTTGGCGAGCCCGATATTTTGCGGCGTTTTTTAACGGTTAGCGGTGGAAAAAATGCCCGCATCGCCGTGATTCCCACTGCTAGCAGCCTGGACGACACAGGCCCCACCTACGTCAAACTCTTCGAATCGCTTGGAGCCCACGCAGCCACAAGCCTGAACTATCAGACACGAGCCGACACCGAACGGGAAGACTGGTTGGAGACCCTGACCCGCGCCACCGGTATTTTCATCACGGGTGGCAATCAGCTTCGTCTCTCTACCATCCTTGGTGGAACGCCTGTCGCCCAACAAATTCGTCGACTAAACGCCAGCGGTACAGTGGTGGGGGGGACCTCCGCCGGTGCTGCAATCGTACCCGAACACATGATCGCCTACGGCGAAACCGGCTCTACACCTACTGCCGGAAAAGTGAGCCTGACGCCCGGCCTGGGACTGACCAACAGCGTGATGGTCGACCAACACTTTCGACAACGAGATCGACTGGGACGGTTGCTGACGGCCCTGGCCTACAACCCATTTGCCGTCGGAATCGGAATCGATGAGGACACCGCTGCCTTCATCTCATCGGACAACGTCATCAATGTGCGGGGCTCTGGTGCCGTCACCGTCGTCGACGTCTCCAATCTCGAACACTCCTCGGTCGCCAACGACCGTGAAGGCGACCCGATCTGTATGACGGGTGCCATCCTCCATATCTTGCCCCACGGGGCGAAATTCGATCTCCAAACCCGCAAGGCCAGCGCACCCTGAGGTGAGTCATGAAACTCGTTGAACGTCGTGTCTACCGAGGTCCGAACCTCTACGCCCATTTCCCTGTGATTCGTTTAACTCTCGATCTCGAAGGACTCGAGGAATGGCCGAGTGCTCGGATACCAGGCTTTGTGGATGGTCTCGTAGCAGCCATTCCCAGCCTCGCTGAGCATGGCTGCTCCTATGGCGAGCCCGGCGGTTTTATTCGACGACTGCGTGAAGATGACGGGACCTGGATGGGCCACATCATCGAACACGTGGCCATCGAGCTCCAGCAGCTGGCGGGGGCAGATGTCACCTTCGGAAAGACACGCGGTGCCGGAGATGAGGGTGTCTACACCATTGTCTACGCCTACGAGGAAGAACGCGTTGGACTCGAGGCCGCGCAACTGGCCATCGCACTCATCGAAAACCTGCTGCCCAAAGACCTGTGCCCGGAGCCCATCAGCAAGTCCGATGACTTTGACTACAAGACGGAACTCGAAGAGTTGATTGGACTCGCCCAGCGGCGACAATTTGGACCCTCGACCGCAGCCTTGATTCGTGCCGCTGAAGAACGGGACATCCCATGGATTCGGCTCAACGACTACTCCTTGGTTCAATTTGGCCACGGACGGTACCAAAAACGGATCCAAGCCACCATCACCTCCGAGACCCGTCACATCGCGGTCGAAATCGCCTCCGATAAAGAGGAGACCAATCAGATCCTCACCGATCTCGGACTCCCCGTCCCCAGACAACAACTGGTCCGCACCGTTCGAGCCGCCGTTCAGGCAGCGGAGCGAATGGGCTACCCCGTGGTGGTCAAACCCCTCAATGCCAACCATGGTCGAGGGGTCAGTCTCAACCTGATGAACACCGAAGATGTCGAGGTCGCGGTCGGTAAAGCCAAGGAGCACTCACGCAGTGTCCTGGTCGAGAAAATGATCACCGGCTTCGACCACCGCATGCTGGTCGTCAATGGCGATTTGATCGCTGTCGCCAAGCGGGTTCCGGGCCATGTGATTGGGGATGGCACGTCGACCATCTCTGAGCTGGTTGAAGCCGTCAACCGCGATCCGCGACGCGGTATTGGACACGAGAAGGTGTTGACCCGCCTCGAGTTCGATCACCAAGCTGAGCGACTCATGAACGATGCGAACTACACAACGGAGACAGTGCTGGCCGCCAATGAGTTGTTCTACATTCGGTCTACTGGAAACCTCTCGACCGGAGGAACCGCCATCGATCTTACCGACGAGGTACACCCGGACAACCGTGAAATGGCCATGCGTGCGGCCACGGCCATCGGCCTGGATGTAGCCGGCATCGACTTCCTCACCCCCGACATCACCCGCTCATACCGCGATATCGGTGGTGCCATCTGCGAGGTAAATGCGGCGCCCGGCTTCCGCATGCATGTCGCGCCCACCGAGGGACAGCCAAGAGATGTCGCTGGGCCTGTGATCGACATGTTGTTTCCGTCCGGCACTCCCACCCGCATCCCCATCGCCGCCATCACTGGCACCAACGGCAAGACCACCACCAGTCGCATGGTGGCCCATATCCTCAAGATGAGCGGAGCTCGGGTTGGGCTGACCACCACAGATGGCGTGTACATCGACGGTGAGCGAACAGCCGTGGGCGATATGACTGGCCCCATGGCCGCACGCATGGTTCTTCGCGACCCCAAGGTCGACACCGCAGTGCTCGAGACGGCACGTGGCGGCCTGATTCGTGCGGGACTGGGCTTCCGTAGGGCCAATGTGAGTGCTGTACTCAATGTCAGTGCAGACCACTTGGGCTTGGGCGGTATCGATACTGTCGAGCAACTCGCTGAGATTAAGCGCGTCGTCGCCGAGATTGCCAAAGACTGCGCGGTGCTCAATGCCGACGATATTCACTGCCTGCACATGGCGGACTACACCAAGGCCGATCGCATCGGGTACGTCACCATGAACCCCCGCAACGACTTGGTTCGCCAACACATCCAAGCCGATGGACTGGCCGCAGTGCTGGAAGAAGGCATCAATGGTCAGATGATCACCCTGTACGACCAGGGGCGTCACATGCCTCTCATGTGGACACAACTGATTCCCGCAACCTTGGAAGGCCGCGCGACTCACAATGTACAGAACGCCATGTTCGCCGCGCTCATAGCCTACGCCATGAACGTTCGGGTAGACAATATCCGGCAGGGTTTGCGCACCTTCGACACCTCCTTCTTTCAGGTTCCAGGGCGCCTCAACGTGTTTGATGAGCTGCCGTTCAAGGTCATCCTCGACTACGGGCACAACCCGGCTGCAGTCCGATGCATGGTGGATATGGTCCAACGATTGGATGTGAATGGGCGTCGCCTCTGTGTAATCGCAGCACCTGGTGATCGGCGCGACGAAGACATCGTGCGAATCGCTGAGCTTGTCGCCGAGGGTGAATTCGACCAATACGTATTGCGTCGCGATGACCGCACGCGTGGTCGGGGCGACGAGGAAGTCCCCCGTATGATGGAGAAAGTGCTCCTCGAGAAGGGCATCTCGCCAGAGAGAATCCACGTCATTCCGCTCGAATCTGAAGCGGTAGAATTCGCACTGTCCATGGGCGAAACCGATGACTTGCTCTTAATATTTGGTGACAACTGCACCCGAACCTGGAAGCAGATCATCAACTTTGATGACAAGGTAAATGACGAAGCAGCCTCGGCATCGACGACTTTTGGCACCTCGATGGAACAGCCGTCGCTCATCACAGATGCTCTCACGGTGACCGATGGAGAGTTCATTACCGATGGCCGCGGTGTCCGCTTGGCCCGCCTCCAGGAAGAAGACTAGGCTAACCATTGGAACTAATCGACTCGCGACGACTGACCGGACTCAACCTCCTGGGCCCTGGCCCTGGAGCGGTGACCGAGGTTCGGTTCAATGACGGAGAAGATGTCCACGCGGCGATCGCAGCGTGGTCGGATGCGCTGGACACATGCCTTCGCGCGCTGGATTGGCCACAGGTCGCACGCTGGGTTCGCCAATACACCGGCGGTGCCACTCTGGTGATCGATGCCCCTCTTGATGCGCTCTATGCTGCTACCGAGATCAATGAGTGGGCCGTGTCCAGTGCAAATGAAACCGCCCCTCCTCTAGTGGAAGCACTCGAGGCCATCCGAGCATCCATAGCGGAGGAAGCCAACCCTGAACTGCTCATCTTACAAGACATCGCACTCGAGCATGATGTCCCTTTTGTTTGGGATGATGACGAGGTCTCGTTGGGGCTCGGACGCCACAGTCAAACCTGGCCCGCCCGCGATCTGCCCTCTCCAACATCGGTAAACTGGGCAAAATTCAAGCGCATCCCGTTCGCCTTCATCACAGGCACCAATGGAAAAACCACCACCACCCGCATGACGATGGGCATCCTGAGTGATGCTGGAATCGCTCACGCCGGAACGTCCACGGATGGTGTAGTGGTAAACGGAACTGAGGTGGAAAAAGGAGACTGGACCGGACCAGGGGCGGCTCGACTCGCCCTGCGTCACCAGGAGATAGATCTGGCCATCCTCGAGACCGCCCGAGGTGGACTGCTTCGCCGAGGGTTGGTTCTCGATGGCTGTGATGCCGCCCTGATCACCAACGTCGCCAACGACCACCTCGGAGACTATGGCATCTTGGATGTGGAGGATATGGCACAGGCGAAATGGATTGTTTGCCGTGCAGTGCGCGATGATGGGCACCGAATCCTCAACGCCGATGACCCCCATCTGTGGCGGCTCGGCCATCAACCTGGGCCCCCGGTCGTCTGGTTCAGTACCAACCCCGGAGGTCGCCTAAACGGTCACCTGCATGATGGCGGAGAGGCATGGATTCTTGAACATGGTTCATTGGTGCTCTGCCAGGGCGACCAGCGAACTCCCGTGGTCGAGGTCAATGCCATCCCCGCATGCCACCGAGGACGCGCCGAGCACAATGTGGAGAATGCACTGGCGGCGGCAGCCCTCGCGCACGCTCTGGGTGTGGCGCTGAAGCACATCTGCACAGGTCTCACTCGCTTTGCGGGAGACGCAACGGATAACCCTGGACGCTGCAATCTGTTCGAGCTCCATGGCGTACAGTTTCTCTTGGACTTTGGGCACAACCCCCACGGCCTCCGGAAGATCTTGCGAATGGCACGGGGGCTTATTGATGAGAGACCCCATGGCCGACTGTGCATTACAATTGGTCAAGCGGGTGACCGTTCCGATGATGACCTGCGGGCCCTGGCCGCCGTAGTCCACGCGACAAATCCGCAGCGAGTCATTCTCCGTGAGGTGGCTGGCTACGAGCGTGGACGCGCATCTGGAGAAGTCACTGGGATCCTGAATGACTATCTTCTGGACCACGGTCACCAAGAAGCGAACTTGACGATTCAAGCCGATGAGCTCGAGGCCATGAAGGCCGCCATCGCATGGGCCGAACCGGGCGATCTCATCGTACAACTGATCCACATCAACAGAGAAGCCGTTCAAGAAGTGTTGGACAACTGGGAGCCACAGTTTTCCCGCTAAAGCCGCTCTGAAAACCAAACAATGGAGGGATTGGCGTGGGCGTTCTTGTCCGCTGCGGGTGGGCTGGACTGGCACCCGACGCACCCCCGTTTTGCCACAATCAGGACCCTTAGACCCGGGCAAGTACACAAGCCCCACAAGGCCCATCAAAGTCGCCACAAGGACACGGCAAGATGATGCAAGACCAACTTGGGTAGACCGAACTGCACTAAGCCGGGGGTCGGAGGTTTGAGTCCAACCGATAGCAACCTTGAGACCAGCACGACGATATGTGCGTCTTCTACTCGCCAATGACGACACGATGGCCCATGGGTTTCTATTTCAAGGGTCGATGCTGCGACGAGCTACTGACGCGGGCTTGGATGTGAACATCAAGCGCACGCCCCGTGGCCCGACCTCTTCGCCCTCGTACACTTTTGTGAGCCGACTGCAGTCTGGGGTCAGACTGAAACGTTATGACGTATGCGACCGCTGTATGTCTCGCAATTCGTCGGGGCTTCAGAGCGTACGAATTTGAATCTAAAGAGGTGTTTATATGGACCGTTTTTTTCCTGTTTTATTGGCCATATCTATGCTTGGATGCGGTGAAGAAGAAATCGCCAAGTCGGGTACACCCACTGATCTGTCCGGTGTTGAAGCCCGCTTGGATGCGCTGGAGACTGCCCTTACTGAGGAGCAGTCAGAAGTCGACGCGCTTCAAGCTGAAAACGCCACACTGACCGAAGCCTTGGCTGCGATGACAGAGGATGTGGATGCAAACGCATACGCCATTGTGTCCAACACCGATGCAGGTGATGCCAACGGTGCTTTGATTGAAACCAATGCGGCTGTAGCTGAGGCCAATGCAGCCTCAGTTGAAGCCAATGTGGCGGGGGGCGATGCCAATACAGTCGCCA
>CAWVVG010000090.1:0-10943 GCA_963932775.1 uncultured bacterium | reverse complement strand
GTCGAGTGGTGTTCACCGATGTGTCGGAGAGCGCAGGCCTCGAAATGGATGAGCGCCACGGGTTTGGTGTGGCCTGGGGCGACTACGATGGGGATGGTTTCCTGGATGCCCATTTGAGCAACAAGAAAGGCTGGGGGGCTGGACTGACCGACACCACCAATCAACTGTACCGAAACAATGGGGATGGCAGTTTCACAGAGGTTGCTGCCGATGCTGGTGTGGCGGCCACCGGCGATCATCATGTGGCCACGTGGTTCGATGTGGAGCCAGACGGGGACCTGGACCTGTTTGTCCCTACGCTCTTGGGGGACAATTTGTTGTACCTCAACCAAGGGGACGGCAGCTTTATTGAAGACACTCCCGATGCTCTGAAGCTTCCCTACGCTGCATTTGGTTCCTCTGCGGCCGACCTAAACAACGACGGCCTCGTTGACCTTGTGGTGACTGCCACCAGCGACTCGGGCTGGGCGCCTGAAGATCGGGGTGAAGTGACCACTGCATTCTTGAATCGCGGTGATGGTGGGTTTGATGCCCACCCCATCTCAGAAGGCATGGGTTCGCCGACGGATTTTCGTGAACCAGTCATGGGCTTTGCTGTGGGAGACCTCAACATCGATGGCCTTACCGACTTGTTTTTAGGAAACGGGGAGCCGAGTCGTGGTGTACGCAATCGGTTGTTGCTGGGGTTGCCCGGTGAAGACGGCGGCTTTGGCTGGAAGGATGCCACAGTCCTCATCGATGCCGAAGCCCCGCGGGATGGAGGCGATGCGCCCTATCGGTCCTACCCTCATCGAAGCCACGGCAGTGTGATCGTCGATGTCGACGGTGATCTGGACCTGGATTTGTTTATCGGGAATGGCGGCATGAATCTCATGCCTGATCAAGAGGAGCCCAACCGTTTGTTCCTCAGCTCCATGAGTGAGGTGCACCAGGCCATCGAGGTTGAGTTGGTGGGAACGGTGAGCAATCGGGACGCGGTGGGCGCCCTGATCACCGTGACCAGCGGAGGCGAAGACTCGGGACCAGTGACCCGGTGGGTCGGTCGATCTTCGGGCTTCAATTCCTCGCTTCCGGTGCGGCAAGTCATCGGTCTGGGCGAGCGAGTTCCGCCCTACCGAGTGGGGGTGCAGTGGCCCAGCGGCATCGAGCAATTCGTCGACCTGGACTCCGGCCAGCGTGCTGTGGTGATCACAGAGAACGACCCCTGAGTCCATCGAAAGCTGGGTAGCCGCATGAGTATGCTGTGCCTCCGGCAGAATCAGGTTAGGGTGCGCCGTCTAAAACCTGTCAGGAGCAGTGATGCAGTACGAAATGAAGATCGAAGAAGTCTCGAACATTGGCCGTAAATTGCACTTCACGGTTGCCTCTGGCGAAGTGAACACTGAGCTGGATATCGCTTACCGCGACCTAATGAAGCGGGTTCGCATTCCTGGTTTTCGACCCGGAAAGGTACCACGGCGCATGGTCGAAGCCCGCTATGGTCACCAAGTGAAATCCGAGGTGTTTGGCAAGCTCATTGAGGCCACCTACCGCGAGGCCGTCCGGGACCTCCCCGTCGCTGGCGCACCCGAAGTGGTGGACCAAGGAGAGGTAGAGTCCAACCTGGCCTTGACCTTTTCTATCGCCGTAGACTTCCGACCCGAGATTGAGGTGAAGGGCCACAAGGGCGTCGCCGTCAACATGCCCGTCGCCAAGGTGAGCAAGGCCGACATCGATCGGGCCATTGGTCAGCAACTGGCCGGACAGGCACGCATCGAAGAAGTGACCGACTCTCGTGCCGTTCAGTCTGGTGACCTGGTGGTGACCGAGCTGACCTTGACCCAGTCTGGCATCGAGATTGTCAACGAGCCGGGCACCATGATTCACACGGTTGCAGAACGGTACTACCCGGGTGTCGAGCCGCTTCTCATTGGTATGAGTGCGGGCGATGAGAAGTCGGAAGAAGTCACCATCGGTCAGCACACTGAGAACGAAGACATCGCAGGTGAGACTGCGCTGGCTAAGGTCAAGGTGATCAGCATCCAGGCTCATGTGGTGCCCGAGCTTGACGACGAGGTTGCCAAAGTACTCGAGTTTGACAGCGCCAAGGACATGACCGCCAAGGTGAAGGCGCAGCTCGCTGAGTTCGCTGAGAACACCGGTAAGAACCAAGCCCGTGTAAACGTGCTCGAGAAGCTGGTCGAGCTCAACACTTTCGATGTCCCACAGGGCATGATCGATGAGCAGCTCAAGGCCCTGATGGATGAGCTTCGCATGCGCCAGGCTTACATGGGCCGCGACCCAAAGAGTCTCCAGTTCTCAGATGCTGAGATGGTGGACCTTCGCACCCGTGCTGGGTTCGCTGCACGGGCCAGCTGCGTGCTGGACGGCGTGGCTCGCCAAGAAGGAATTGAGGTCACAGATGCCGACCTCGAGGCCAAAATCGCTGAGATGGCTGAGCAGCGCGGACAGCCGGTGGAGGCCATCAAGGGCTACATCGAGCAAGAGAACGCGTCCGCTGTGTTGACTGCCCGCATCCAAGAGGAAAAGACCCTCGACTGGCTGCTGGACAATGCCAAGGTGACCAAGGTCGATCCGCCCAAAGAGGGGGAAGTTGCTGAGGCCAAGCCTGCCAAGCCCGCCAAGAAGGCTGCTGCAAAGGCCAAGCCCGCCAAGAAGGCTGCTGCAAAGGCAGAGGCCGCTCCAGCCGCCGTTGATTGGACAAAATCCATGAAGAAGGGGGAGTTGCTTGCCGTTGCTGAGGCCAAGGGGCTGGCGGTTACATCCAAGATGACGAAGCCTCAGATTATCGAGGCGCTTGAAAACGCCTAAGAAACTAAGGTTTCAAAGTAGATGGGCTGACCTCTTGGGTCGGCCCATTTTCGTTTGGTTGTGAGGGAAGCCGGAGGGGGATCGGTGGGTTACCGTTTTTGAGACCTTCCTTCTCCATCCATCCTCTCCCATCCTTCCGGCCACCCCGGCCCACCATTGGAAAAACGATGAACGATCAGTTCGCCAACACGTACTACTTACCTACCGTTATTGAGCACACCCGAGGCGGTGAGCGCGCATACGACATTTACTCTCGCCTGCTCATGGACCGCATCGTGTTCCTTGGGACCCAGGTCAACGACGTGGTGGCCAATGCCATCATCGCTCAGTTGCTGTTCCTGGAGAGCCAGGATCCAGAGAAAGACATCTACCTGTACATCAACAGCCCCGGTGGTGTGATTACGGCAGGCATGGCCATCTACGACACCATGCAGTACATCCGCCCCGATGTGGCGACCATCTGCATGGGTCAAGCGGCCTCCATGGGCGCGCTGCTTCTCGCTGCGGGCGCTGCCGGCAAGCGTCGGGCTTTGCCCCACTCTCGGGTCTTGATTCACCAGCCCCACGGCGGTGCACAGGGTCAGGCGACCGACATCGAGATTCACGCCAACGAGATTCTTCGACTGCGCAAGGAGTGCAACATGATTCTTGCGAAGCACTGTGGCAAAGATGTGTCTCAAGTCAAGATCGATACGGAGCGGGACAACATCATGGATCCCGAAGCGGCGCTCGAGTACGGACTGATCGACGAAATCGTCCGCTCGGTAGCGGACCCAGAAGAGACACCGGAAGATAGCGCCGAGTAGTTCGTTGTTTGGGATGAATTGCGGCTGGAGCCTGCTTCAGCCGCAATTCGCCTTAATTTCAATTTGCGGTGGCCGATACCCTGAACAAGTCGGCGTGTCCGCGCACTAATTAGTGTGGTGAAAGCCACCCACAGGGAGCCTCAAAATCGTGAGCCGCAAACCCACATCCGGACGCAACCTCTCCTGCAGCTTCTGCGGGAAATCTCAGCGCGAAGTTCGAAAGCTCATTGCAGGACCCTCGGTCTACATCTGCGATGAATGCGTAGAGCTATGCAATGACATCATCACCGAGGAGTACGAGCGAGAGGATTATTATGCCTCTCGAGCACTCGTACCCAAGCCCAAAGAGATCAAGGTCCACCTCGACGACTACGTCATCGGACAAGAGGTCGCCAAGAAGGTGCTGTCGGTGGCGGTGCACAACCACTACAAGCGAATCGATAGCCGATCGAGTCACGATGATGTGGAGCTTCAAAAATCCAACATCCTGATCATTGGTCCGACCGGTACTGGAAAGACCCTGCTTGCACAGACGCTGGCTCGGTTCTTGAACGTGCCTTTCGCCATTGTCGATGCCACCAGTCTCACCGAGGCTGGGTATGTGGGCGAGGATGTTGAGAACATCATCCTGAGCCTGTTTCAGGCCGCCGACTACAATGTAGAGCGGGCCATGAAGGGAATCATCTACGTCGATGAGATCGACAAGGTCAGTCGCAAGGGAGAAAACCCCTCCATCACCAGAGATGTCTCCGGTGAAGGCGTTCAACAAGCCTTGCTGAAGATCATTGAGGGCACAGTCGCAAATGTGCCGCCCAAGGGTGGTCGCAAGCATCCGCAGCAAGAGTTCTTGCAAGTGGACACGACCAACATCCTGTTCATCTGCGGGGGCGCATTTGTGGGTCTGGACAAGATCATTGAGGAACGCATCAACAAGTCGGGAATCGGCTTTGGTGTTGAGGTTTCGGACCGCACTGAGCTGACTCGGAGCGACCTGTTCGCGCGGGTTGAGACGGAGGACTTGCTGCGTTTCGGGATGATTCCCGAGTTCGTGGGACGTCTTCCGGTCCATGCTCCGCTGACCGAGCTCGACGAGAGTGCCCTCGTGCGAATCTTGACCGAGCCAAAGAACGCGCTCATCAAACAGTATCAAAAGCTCTTTGAGATGGAGAATGTGCACCTCAAGTTTACCGAGGGCGCACTGGCGACCATCGCTACAGAAGCGATTCGACGAGACACGGGTGCTCGCGGGCTGCGGGCCATCCTGGAAGAGATCATGCTCGATGTGATGTACGACCTTCCCGGTCGGGACAACGTCAAGGAATGCATCATCTCTGAAGAGGTTGTGGCACGAAAGAAGGACCCCATTTTGGTGTATGAGAATGAAGCGGAATGGGCGTAGACCCGGACCGCACATCGGAGGACTAATGGCTGACCAGATACAAGGAACGATTCTCGAACTACCCATGCTCCCATTGAGGGACTTGGTGGTTTTTCCCCACATGGTGGTTCCATTGATTGTGGGGCGGCCTCGTTCACGTGCTGCACTCGGCCAAGCCGATGCATCCGACCGTCAGGTGTTTTTGGTTGCCCAAAAGAGCGGCCGAACCACGGAGCCCGAGAAGGGCGACATCTTTGAAGTCGGTATCTTGGCGAGTATTCACCAGATGCTTCGCCTGCCCGACGACAACCTAAAGGTGCTCGTCGAGGGCAAGCAACGGGCGCGAATTATCAAGTTCATGGACGGCGAAGACCACTTCCGCGTTCAGGTTGAATTGTTGGACGATGTCACCGAGGAAGCATCGGAGATCGAGGCGCTGCTGCGGTCGGTCAAAGAAGGCTTTGAACAGTTTGTGAAGCTCAACAAGGGCATTCCACCCGAGATGCTGCTCACCGTGGCCTCGATTGATGAGCCGGGACGCCTGGCGGACACACTGGTGGCCCATCTCGGCTTTAAGCACGACGACCGTCAAACGCTGCTCGAGCAAGCCTCCGTCCGGATGCGCTTGGAGACCATTCTGCGCTTCGTGAAAGGCGAGATTGAGATTCTCCAAGTGGAGAAGAAGATCAAGACTCGGGTCAAGAAGCAGATGGAGCGGACCCAGAAGGAGTACTACTTAAACGAGCAGATGCATGCCATCCAGAAGGAGTTGGGCAGCAAGGACGAGGTGCGGTCTGAGCTTGATGAATTGGCCCACCGCATTCAGGAATCAAAAATGTTCGGCGAGGCCCGTGACCGGGCGGAGCGCGAATTTCGAAAGCTCAAGCTGATGAGCCCGATGTCTGCCGAGGCCACCGTCATACGGAATTACATTGACTGCCTTCTCTCGCTTCCATGGGAGGAGTCCACGGATGAAAACCTGGAGATCGGGCGTGCCAGTGAGGTGCTCGATGAGGACCACTATGGCCTGGACGATGTGAAAGAACGCATCCTTGACCACCTTGCTGTGGCCAGCCTGGTCGACAAGATCGATGGCCCAATTCTGTGCTTGGTGGGACCACCGGGTGTGGGTAAGACATCGCTTGCACGATCCATTGCCCGTGCGACCAACCGTGAGTTTGTGCGGCAGGCACTGGGTGGAGTGCGCGACGAAGCAGAGATTCGTGGCCACCGTCGGACCTACATCGGTGCAATGCCCGGAAAGATCATTCAGAGCATGAAGAAGGCGGGGTCGACCAACCCTGTGCTGCTGCTCGATGAAATCGACAAGATGACCATGGACATGCGGGGTGACCCTTCCGCGGCGCTGCTCGAGGTACTGGACCCAGAGCAGAACGAGATCTTCGAAGACCACTATCTGGACGTAGGCTACGACCTCTCCAAGGTCTTCTTTGTGTGTACTGCGAACACGCTGCAGGGCATTCCTCTCGCACTGCGGGACCGGCTCGAGATTATCCAGCTTCCTGGCTACACCGAGGAAGAAAAGCTCGCCATTGCCAAGCGCTACCTGCTGCCCAAGCAGATCGTGAAGAACGGCCTGGACGAGGAACAGATTGAGGTCAGTGTCGGTGCGCTGCAGCGGATTGTACAGGAGTACACCCGGGAGAGCGGCGTACGGAACCTGGATAGGGAAGTGGCGAAGGTCTGCCGGAAGGTTGCCCGCCGCATCGTCGACGCCAAGACTGAAGGCGTAGAGAAGATCACTGAAGAGAACGTTCACGAGATCTTGGGCGTTCCCAAGTTCAGCCGGAACCAACTCGAAGACGACGACCAGGTCGGTGCAGTGAAGGGTATGGCCGTTTCACCATGGGGTGGCGAGCTGCTCGACATCGAGGTCGCTGTGGTCCCTGGCTCGGGCAAGCTCATTTTAACGGGTCTCTTGGGAGACTGGCTCAAGGAGAGTGCACAGGCTGCCTTTTCATACATTCGTTCTCGTCAGCGGAGCCTCGGGCTCGACCCCGACTTCCACGAGAAGTACGATTTCCACATCCACTACCCGGGCAATAGCCTGAAGACCGACGGGCCTTCTGCGGGCATTGCGATGGCTACGGCCATGGTGTCAGCGTTGACCGGTCACCCGGTTCGGCGGGACATCGCAATGACCGGTGAAATCAGCCTTCGGGGTCGCGTGCTCCCGATTGGTGGCCTGAAAGAGAAGTCGATGGCTGCACACCGGGGTGGCATTAAGCAGGTGCTGCTCCCACAAGAGAACGGAAAGGACATTCCAGATATCCCCGAAGTTGTCAGGGACGAGATTGAGATGACCACCGTCACCCACCTCGATGAAGTGCTTTCCTTGGCACTTCGTCCTCGAGATGGGCAGGTGTTGTTTCATGCCGTGCCTCAGGATGCCCCGGGGATGGAAGATCCCATCTCCGAGAAGCTCACGAGCGCATCCAAGCACTGACCCTTGGCCTAGCCCTCACGGGTGGGCTCAGGAGCCACTTCGACCACGATGGGGCCATCTTCCATGCTGTCGCTGCTGTCGCTGCAGTCGAGCACCGCTCCAAGGGCATAGCCACCGTTTCGATCCGTCGCACCCCACATGCCTCGGACGGGAAGTAGGTCCGTTCCGCGGCTGATAGTGCCAGCGAAGGTCTGCTGCGTGCCGGAGTAGTGTCCACCCATCGTGCCCTGGATGCTTGACGGCGCGTCAGTGGGTCCGCTGGAGGGAGTAGATTTCCACTCATCGCGCTCTTCGTCACGGTCAGTGTCCACTGTGGAACGGTCATCCCCATCGGGGCGCACAGGCTTAGGGTCGCGGGGCTCAGCTGTGGTGTCCCAAGAAACGGTGTAGCCACCTGCAAAGACACCTCGGTCTTCCCGATGGGGGGCAAAACGACCGTCGATATCGGCCACAACTGGTCCACGTCGGCTGATAATGACCCCATCGTAGGATGTTCCGTCGGCGTGCCAGCGGGCAGCCATGTAGGCCATGACCTCACACCGCTCCCGGAGTCCCTCATCGATCTGATCGGCGACGCGCTCATCGGAGTCATCCGGAAGCCGTATGCCTTCGCTCTCGAGTTCGCGCTTGGCTTCCTCGAAACCGGGCTCAAAATCAATGCGAGGGTCCAAGGGGGTCCCACTACAGTCAGCCTCACCGCAATCGGTTGGCTGGCAGCCAGTGATGGTCAGGGCCGCCGAAAAAATAGCATTTAAAGGTCTCATTGGGCTTCTCCAGAGCCCGTGCCACTTACAGAGTACGGACTGGATTGGCTACGACATTAGCCACTGTCGGAAATTCCCGATGAGTTAGCCCTTGACAGTGTTTCAATGCCTTGGTATTTGCCTTGCGTCTTTGAGAAGTCTTGGGCGGATAGCTCAGTTGGGAGAGCATCTCGTTTACACCGAGAGGGTCGTCGGTTCGAGCCCGGCTCTGCCCACCATTTTCTTTTACATTGCGGGGTGGTAGTTCAGTTGGTTAGAACGCCGGCCTGTCACGCCGGAGGTCGCGGGTTCGAGTCCCGTCCGCCCCGCCACTTTTTAGCGCCCGGAGACACCATCTCCGGGCGCTTTTTTTTATTATGATTCTCTTTCTTCTCACAACCCTGGCCTTCGCAGGTCAGCCGACCAAGCGACCCCTCGACGCCGATCGCGGCGGACAGCTGTACATGCAGAACTGCTGGATGTGTCATGGGAAGCGGGGGAATGGCGACGGTCCAGCTGCACAGGCCTTTCAGACCGAGAGTCCGGCCATTGTGGGGACCCTTGGTGCTAAAAAGAAGGACAAGATGGTGCGGATCATCTTGGACGGGCGCGGTGAGATGCCGGCCTTTTCTCAGGTAATGGACCGCAAAGATGCCAAGCGCATCTTGCTGTGGCTGGAAGACCCGAAAGCCGTGAAGAAAGTCAGCAAGAAGGCGGACAAGCCCAAGTCGAAGAAGAAGACTCCCAAGGCATCAAAGCCTGCCAAAAGAAAGCCTTCTCCTAAGGATAAGCCTGGGGAGGAATAGAGCCCTGTGGCTTAAGGCGGTAGGTCTGGTTAGGATTGGATCAGCTCAGGAGGCTTCATGCGCGCCATTCTTTTTCTGTTGTCCTTTGGCTCCACCGCCGCACTCGCAGATGCTGAAAAAGGCAAGGTCCTGTACCAAGCCAACTGTTCTGCATGCCATGGAGCCGAGCTCGACGGCAACGGCCCTGCAGGTGCCGCCCTTCAGCCCAAGCCAGTCAGCTTCAAGGACGCCGAGTTCTGGAAGGGTCAGGACGAGGCTGCTTTGAAGGCTTCCATCAAGAACGGAAAGCCTGGGACCGCGATGATGCCCTTCGCGCATCTTCCGGCCGCCGATGTAGATGCCATCGTGGCCTACCTCGTCGCCAACAAGCCCTGAATCCGGGCATACCGACGTGAATGAGTCGCTGAGCGCAGCCCTGCTGGGAATCGTACAGGGACTCACTGAATTCCTTCCGGTGTCCTCCTCGGGCCACCTGGTCTTGTTTCAAGGCTGGCTGCCCGTAGCTGGAGACCCATTGGCCTTTGACTTGGCCTTGCATCTGGGCAGCCTGGTGCCGGTGTTGTGGGTGTACCGACAGGACCTGTGGGGGATAGTCAGGGACACCACGACCGGTGAAGGGGCTTTCCTGGAGCGATCGGGGGTTCGGTTGTTGCTGCTGTTAGTTGCGGCCAGTGTACCCACTGCCATTATCGGTATCGGTCTGGAAGACATCTTTGAGCGGCTGTTTCACAACCCTGTGGCGGTGGGTGTGGCTTTTGCTGTGACCGGAACCGTCTTGTGGTTCACCCAGAAGATTCCACGGGGGGACACCGAAGCCCATGGCTTGTCCTGGATGGCGGCGGCGGGCATCGGCTTGGTCCAAGGTCTGGCCATCACACCGGGGATTAGCCGCAGTGGGAGCACCATTGCAGCGGGCTTGTTTCTTGGCATGGACCGAGAAGCAGCGGCCCGATTCAGCTTCTTGATGTCCATTCCGGCCATTGGTGGAGCGTTCATTTTAAAGGTGGGAGACCTGGACTTGGGTGGCACATCGCTGGTTCCGGTCCTTATTGGCATGACCACCAGTGCCATCAGTGGCTACCTCGCTCTGCGGGTATTGATCAAGCTGGTGCGGGGAGGGGACTTCAGCAAGTTCGCTTACTATCTGTGGCCTCTTGCGGTGTTCGCCTTGTTTCAGGGCTGAGCCGACCCGGCTACAGAGCGGGGAAGATCACCGCAAAGAACAGCACGGTGATGAGTCCAATGCCCATGGCACCGACGAAGGCACCTGCGACGGGAATGCCGATGCGGAACTTCATGTCATCGCCCTTGTCTTTAAAGACAAAGTGACTGGCAGTGGCACCAATGAGGCCACCCAAACCAAAGCCGATGGCTGGCCCCGATATCATTGCAGCGGCGGTTCCGGCACTCTCGGACTCCATACCGAACACAAGTGTGGACACTGATCCGGAGCAGCAGCAGAACAAAGCCAGGATACCGAACCCAATCAAAACCAACAGGCTCATGGGCTTGGCGTTGGGGTCTTTTTGGTCGGGCAAGAATTCATCAGACATGGCAGCACTCCATCTTGGCGGAGAACCTATCACACCCCCTTGCCAATCGACACCCTCCTCAATAGGTGGCCAAAGATTACGGGTGTAGCTCAGTTGGTAGAGCATCGGATTCCAAATCCGACGGCCGGGGGTTCGAGTCCCTCCACCCGTGCCATCCACTCTTAGGGAGTGCCAAACTTTTGGCACTCCCTTCGTCGTTCCAAGCCAACGGGACTCGAACGGGTCGCAGGCGGCCCGACTACTAGGAGGGCAAGACGCGAGCACTGCGAGTGTCTTAGCCGGAGACCCCGGCCTGCAGCAGAAGACCGACCGAAGGACGGTATGCCGCGGAAGGTCGAGTCCGAAGGACGGGCGAAAGCCTGACCATAGGGAAGGACGT
>CAWVVG010000089.1:0-11114 GCA_963932775.1 uncultured bacterium | reverse complement strand
CCCCCGAGGGTTTGCGCTTCCTTGTACGCCAGTAGTGCCTGACCATAGCGCTCCGCGACAAAGGCTTGATGGCCCCGCAAAGCCTGGCCTTCCGCAGTGGATGGGTCCCCTGCTGCCTGGTTTGTCTTGGACCCAGGAATGGGGCGATGTCCACTGAAGTGGTCGACTCGAAAGGGATTATTGGTTGGGGTCCACTTGGGGGCCAGTGGCACGCCAAGGTCGAGCAAGTCTTGGCTGAGAATGCAGTCAGCGAGGGCCCGTCCCATGATGACATGGCCGTTGGCATTTGGATGGCAATGATCAATGAACTGTGCATTCCCGGGAATGCCGTGCTCCGACACCTGCGCCAAGGCTCCAGCGAGGTCGCACATCGGCACATCGTGGCGCTTGCTTAGATTCTTGACCACTGTGCGGAGGGCCCGGTTGCTGGTCATGGGGCGCAGGGCAGCCAGCTCCTTGCGCTCGAAGGCATCGGCAGCAATCTCCACCATGCCGGCCTTTAAGTATAGGTTTCCGAGCTTGTGCCAGCCGGCTTCAGTCTGAATCAATTTCATGCGGGAGCTGGCTTCGGCAGTGAACCGGCCTTGGTGCATACTCCCGACCATTCCGTGGAGTTCGTGTAGAGCCGTCTGCTCTTCCTCGGTGGGCTCACCTGGAGTTCCGTTGTCCAGGTGGTCCTTTGTGTTGGAAGCAACGGTGGATAGCAGGACGGGAATTCCTCGGTCCTTGGCAGCCAGTATGATGTCCTGAAGGTGTTCCTTATACAACGCTTGGCCCAGCTCTCGGTCGTCTTGGTCTACGGTCACATCCATTCGACCAATGGGAAGCCAGCTATCGTTCCCTTCGGTAGCGAGGGCGGCCTCGGCGGGCACAAACCAATCTCTCAGTTGACGGTACAGGTAGGACGCCGAGAGGTGCCGTCGAAGCAACTCAGCCTTGGGATCATAGTGGTCTGAGCGGGCCTTGAGGGCCCTGAGTTCGTGGTACTCGTTGTTTCCGGTGTACACCACGATGAGGTCTGGGTTGTCGTTTTCCAGTGCCCGAAACGCCATCTCTGCAACCTGCCGACTCCCCATGCCGCCGTGGGCCAAGTTCAGGACTTCAATGGGTACTTGGGGTGCAGCCTCCCGTAGGTGTCGCTCGGCTTGACCAGGAAAGGCTGTAAAAGGACTGAACATCTCACCGAATGCTGCCGAGGCCCCAAAGACCAAGATCCGCTTTCCTTGGGCCTTGTTCGATACCACCCGTTTACGTCCCGACACATAGACTCGGCTGCCCGGTGCGGTTCCTGGCACAAAGGCTTGCCCTGAGTTCCGTTGATAAATCAGCGGAGACACGACATTCTCGAGATCTGGCATGGTGAACCGAAGCCCGAATTCCGCAGCCCCAAGCAACCCCGATGCAATCAGGAAAGTGAAGCCAATCTTTTTGGCGAATCCAGCCATGGGTAGAGTCTACTCCAGCATGAAGAAAGCCCGTCGAGTGGACGGGCTTTCTATCATCGAAATCGCTGGGTTCAGTCAGCGTTCTTGAAGAAAGTTGGGATGTCGTAGTCTGCGGTATTGATGCCGCTGACCATGCCATTTCCACCTCCGGAATTCCGGAAGCCACCGCCGTTGTTGTTTCCGTTGGCGACCATCCGGCCACCGCGCATGGCCTCAGCCACGCGACGCTCAACCGATGGGGTGGCAGCCAAGTAGGACTCATCGAAGCCAGTCGCGATGACAGTCACACGGGCTTCGTCGCCCATGGTCTCGTCGACAACCCAGCCCCAGATGACATTCGCGTCTTCGTGGGCTTCTTCTTGAATCATGGTGCTGGCTTCGGTGATCTCGAACATTGTGAGGTCCGATGAACCGGTGACGTTGATGAGCACACTGGTGGCGCCAGCAATGCTGACGTCGTCCAGAAGTGGGCTGCTGATGGCGCGCTGCGCGGCTTCTACGGTGCGGTGCTCGCCCTCTCCGATTCCGACGCCCATGAGCGCCATGCCCTTGTTGGCCATGATGGTGCGGACATCTGCGAAGTCGACGTTTACGCAGCCTTGGTAGTGGATGAGGTCACTCACACCCTTGACGGCCTCATACAGCACCTTGTCCGCCATTCCGAATGCTTCGGACATGGTGGTTCGTTCGGTGGCCATCGAGATTAGTCGTTGGTTGGGAATGGTGATGAGGGTGTCGACGCAGTTGCGGAGGGCTTCGATGCCTTCCTCTGCTTGACGACGACGGCGACGACCTTCGAAGTGGAAGGGTCGAGTGACGCAGGCGACGGTCAGGGCGCCGATTTCCTTGGCGACCTGTGCGATGACGGGAGCCGCACCAGTACCGGTACCTCCGCCCATTCCGGCGGTAATGAAGACCATGTCGGCGCCCACAACGAGTTCCGCGATGCGGTCCCGATCTTCGAGTGCAGCCTCACGGCCTACCTCGGGGTCTGCACCGGCTCCGAGACCCTTGGTCAGTTGACCACCGAGCTGGAAACGGCGAGGCGCGAGGGAGCGTTCCAAGTCTTGAGCATCCGTGTTGACTACGACGAAGTCAACGCCGGTCATGCCAGACGAGATCATGTTGTTGACGGCGTTTCCGCCACCACCACCGACGCCGATTACTCGGATGCTTGCTTTTGCGATGTCGTCTTCAACGATTTCAATGTTCATTTGTGTACCTTCTACTGCTGCGGTTGCTTCAGATTCTGCGGGGGAGGGGGGAGGGGAGGATGGAGGGTGGAGGGATTGTGTTCGCTAGTGCAAAGGTGTGGCGATTGCCACCGAGCCTACGTCCAAGTCGATGCGCTGCGGGGTGAGGATGTCGAGTCCTTGTTCGCGCATGCGACTCAGGCGGTCGAGTGCTGGGGACGGGTCGGCAAAACCAAGCACGACTTGGGTGCCTGACCGGAGGATGAGCGCGTAGCCAGTTCGGCCGTCGAAATGAATCTCGGATAGGTCCGAGTGGGCGAGCTGGTCGTCGGCTTCCACGGCTTCTTGAACCTTGATCGCATCGGTGATGATGGCTCGGGCCACATTGGGGTGGTCTTGAAACAAAGTGGCTTCGATGCCGGAGAGAACTGGAAAGTCGAGCAGGTTTGAGTTGGCCCGCTTGAAGACGTGTCCTTCGCCATCGACCATCCAGAGGTCTTCGATGGCCAGAAGCATCTTGGGCTCGTACTCTTGAACCTGAACCTCGATGACTCCAGGAAAGCGACGTCGCGCGGAGGCCTTCTTGACCCAGGGGTGCCGCTCGATTCCGCGGACTGCCTTGGTGAGGTCTGCGTTGAAGAGGTGTACCCCACTCCGAATGTCTGCCAGATGGCGAAGCTGCACATCTCCGGCTCGGTCATTGCCCACAAACATCACTTCAGAGACTTGAAAAGTCTCGCCATGGGCGATGGCTGTTCCGACGCCCCACAACGCAGCGGTGCTGCAAATGCCAGTGAGCGTCCAGGTCAAGACCTGTCGCATTCGGGCAAACACCGTCGATTGTTGCGGAAGAAGAGGTGACACGGGGGGTCGATTGCCGGGATGGCGAAGGGAGAGAAGAGGGGGGGAACTAGCGGAGGGAGCGGGGATAAGCGGCGAAGTTACGAGCGCTTGGGATAAATCTACTGCAGAGAGGCGCTCTTGACAAGGCAAGTGTTTGACTTGCTTCATTTTTGTGAGAGGTGTCAGTTTTCGTTGCTGGCCGAGATGGAATCTTGGGGTCCGGAAATATTGGCCTCGGTTGGGATGTTGTCGCCCCGTTCTGTGTGTAATTGTGCGCCTTTGAGGCCGAGTTCTACCAGTTTTTCGAAGTCTATTCCCGCTGAGGCTGCGGACATCGGGGTCAGGCTCGTAGCGGTCATCCCGGGAATTGTGTTGATTTCCAGAAACCATGGCACGCCATCTTCATCGATGATGAAGTCGGCGCGGGCAATTCCGCTGACTCCCACAGTTCTATAGGAAATTTGAGCGTGGCTTTGGGCGGTTGCGGCAACGACCGGGCTGATGGGCGCAGGCACGAGGTACTCGGTCTGACCTTTGGTATATTTGGCATCAAAGTCGAAGTGGCCACCGACGGGACGAATCTCGACCACAGGCAAGGCGGTTCCATCGAGGAGTGCCACGGTGATTTCCGTGCCTGCGACGAATTGTTCCAAGAGCACGGCTTCCTCAAACTGTTCGCAGTCTGCGAGGGCGGAGCGCAGCTCGGCTTCGTTCTTGCAGATGTGAATGCCGATGGTAGAGCCGCCGTTGGGTGTCTTTGTCACGATTGGGTACACCAGGTCACTCGGAAGGGCCTCTCCGGTTCGCCATACCCAGTCTCGGAGCAGCTTGACGTCGGTACCGCGGAGAACCCGCTTGGTCGCTATCTTGTCCATGGCCACAGCCGAAGCCCGCACTCCTGAGCCGGTGTACGGAATTCGCATAATCTCGAGCAGGCCCTGAATGCAGCCGTCCTCACCAAAGCTGCCATGGAGGGCGAGCCAGGCCACATCGATGCCGTGGGCGACGAGTTCTGCAGGCGTGTCGGGCCCGACATCGATCTCGACCACGGTGTATCCGCGGCTTCGAAGGGCATCCGCCACAGCCTTTCCACTCTTCAAAGAGATGGGGCGTTCAGAGGACATGCCGCCCATCAGGACGCCCACGGTGAGGTTCTTGGGGTCGGTCATCGGTTTCTCCGTCCGGGCTCGTTTCCGAGTACTGGGATGCATGACTCTAAGGTTATGCCGCGGGTTTTCTCGACCCGCATTTTGATGCCCTTGATGAGCATCTGTAAGTCGCCATAAGTGCCGCCACCCAACTGGATGACGACGCCGGGAAGTGTGGGGGACAATCGCCAGTAGCGGAGGCGGGTCCCTAAGACGCCTGCACGCTCCAGTTCCTTTCCGACCGTGGTGTCCTTTACATGGGCAAATAGTGTGCCGGCGGGGGTTGGTCCTTTGAGCCATGCACGGGCTGCTGCTGCTTTTCGTAAGGTCACGCTGACCAGCACTGTGGTGTCGCCGATTTTTGGTGCTGAGCCGTCGTCTGGCCAGCTGAGTTCTGTCAGTCGTCCGCCCCGGAGCACGGTAATTTTGGTGCACAGGGAACGGAGTTGGGAGGGGTTTCCGTGCTGAAACAGGCCGCCGACACTGCCAGGCCATCTGCGCAGGGCATCCCACAGTCCCCCTTTTATCTCCAGGGGTATCGAGCTCCAGAGGGAGGCGGAGCCCATGACAATATCGTTGTCATGGAGTTCGATGGATTCGAACTCTTGGCCCAGGCGAATCACGGCCCCCTTTAGGCCTCCGTCGCGAACCAACCAGTCGGAGAATGGCCAGTGAATCCGCCAACGACCACCGGCTTGTCGGGTATGGGCCAGTAAAGACGAGAGGCTCTCAAGAGAGGGTGCCTCCACCCATAAGTCCACGGGCCCACCCACTCTCAGGGGTGTGTGTGCGGCCATGGGCTCGTCGGCCCGTACAATGAGTTCACGCTCCGAGCCTAGCCGTTCGTAGAGGTCACTGGTGGCCATTCAGGGCAGCCCCCAGGTCGGCGCATACACGGTTTACGTCACCCGCCCCAAGGGTGATGATAATATCCCCAGGCCGCCGGTTCTTGGTTAGCAGAGCTGTGGCCTCATCGAGGTTTTCCACCACCGAAACACCATGGTGGCCGTGCTCGATCATGCCCTGCGCCAGGCGGTGGTGGTCGACGCCTTCGATGCGTGCTTCCCCAGCGGCGTAGACGGGGCAAACAACGACTTCCGTGGCATGGTTAAAGCTGCGAACAAAGTCGTCGAATAAGTCCCGAACGCGGGTGTATCGGTGGGGCTGGAAGACCGCGATGACACGCTCACCAGTCCAAGCGTTGGCCGCGGCTTGAAGCGTGGCCCGTATCTCTGTGGGGTGGTGCCCATAGTCATCGATGATGGTCACTGGCTTGCCGTCGCCCACAGTTACTTCTGCCCGAACACTGAATCTACGATCGACGCCTGAGAAGCCATCCAAGCCCTTTGCGATGCGTTCAAAGGGAATGTCCAGTTCCAAGCCCACTGCAACGCTCGCAAGGGCATTGGAGACGTTGTGGCGACCGGGCATATTGAGGGAGAGCATTCCCATTGGCTCGCCTTTCCAGCGAACATCCACCTTGGCCGAGATGCCATCGAAGCGAATGTTCTCTCCCCGGACGTCCGCCTGTGCATTGAAGCCATAGGTCACGGTGCGTCGCCGAATGCGGGGCAGAAGGCTCTGAACAACGGGGTGGTCCAGACACAGAGTGGCGAAGCCAAAGAAGGGGACCTTGTTGGCGAATTCGCAGAAGCCGTTGACCAGAGCGTCCATGCTGCCCCAGTGGTCGAGGTGCTCGGGGTCGATGTTGGTGATGACTGCCACCGTGGGTGCGAGGAGCATAAAGCTGCCATCGGATTCATCTGCTTCGGCGACCATAAACTCCCCGGCACCGAGTCGAGCGGAAGACCCCATGGAGTCGAGCCGGCCGCCGATAACAACGGTGGGGTCGAGCCCAGCGTGGTGCATGACGGTGGCGAGCATGCTGGTGGTCGTGGTCTTTCCGTGTGTCCCAGCGACGGCGAGGCCGTACTTCATTCGCATCAACTCTGCGAGCATCTCTGCACGGGGTATGACTGGAATTTGGGCGGACTCTGCAGCGCTGATCTCCGGGTTGGACATGGGTACAGCGGTGGACTTGACCACCACGTGAGCCCCTAGGATATTGGCCGGATCATGACCGATAAAGATGGTGCCACCAAGCGTTCGAAGTCGCTTTACCGCCTGGCCTTCCTTCATGTCGGACCCTGTGACGGAATATCCCTGGGTGATCAACACTTCGGCGATGCCGCTCATACCGGACCCACCGATGCCGACGAAGTGCACCCGCTGTACCTTGCCTCTAAACATTAGGCAGCTCCTGACATGCGGTCTGCCGGTTCGTGGGCTTTAGGCCATCCGGCGGTAACGGGAGCGCTATGGGACTCCGCGGAAATACTGAGCAGGATACCGATTACCCACAAGTGAGACATCATCGCGGTCGCGCCGTAGCTGATGAATGGAAGCACAAGACCCTTGGGTGGAAGAATGCCCATCACCACACCCAAGTTGAAGAAGGCTTCAAAGCCCACCATCAAGGTCAGCGTGGCAGCGAGGAGCATAGAGAAAGAGTCTCGGGCATTTCGGGCGATGTGAAGTCCCCGCCACAAGAACACGCCATACAGAACGATGATGCCGAAGATGGCTACCAGGCCCAACTCCTCGGCGATGACTGCTCCGATAAAGTCGGTCCAAGGCTCGGGTAGAAAGTGAAGCTTGGCGACGGAATTGCCCAGGCCTTGGCCCCAGAAGCCACCCGAGTGCATGGCGACCCAAGACTGGATCACGTGGTACCCCTCCGCATCCATGGACTCCCAAGGGTCAACAAAGCTCGTCAGTCTCCGTATGCGGTAGGGCTCCCATGCCAGGGCGATGCCCCCAACCACCGTGCTGAGCACCCCGGCGATGACCGTGTGGTACAGCCGGAGTCCTGCCATGAACACCATGAGGGCGCACAGTCCAAAGATGATTGCGGTGGTGCCGAAGTCGGGTTGCGGCAAAATCAGCAGGAGTGCTGGCATGGGGATCATCAGCGCGGTCATCGCCACCCGAGCGTCCGCGATTTGGCTGCGATGGCGGTCTAGGAAGTCGGCCATACAAATGAGAACGATGATTTTGGCAAACTCCGATGGTTGCCAGTGGACTGGACCAAAGCCAATCCAGCGATAGGCGCCGTTGGCTCCGTACCGAACGCCAGGGACGTAGCACAGGATGAGGCCCAAGAGGATCGCGGCATACAGCATCAGTCGATAGCGTCGCACGATGCGCATGGGCGTGACTGCGGTCGCTACACAGAGGCCGAGCCCTACGCCGAGGGCACAGAGCTGGCGGGTAAGGTAGCGGGCTTCGTCGCCGAAACGCTCAAAGGCGACCATGGCCGACGCGGAGTACACCATCACCAAGCCGAAGACTATGAGGAGGGTGCTGGTCAGAATGAGCCATGGGTCGATGCTGCGGTTTTTCATTGGGAAACCTCCTTGGCGAGGGCAGCGAAGGCCGCGCCCCGTTCCTCGAAGTTGTTGAATTCGTCAAAGCTGGCGCAGGCTGGTGAGAGCAGCACTACATCGGGTGCCTCGGCCAAACGTGCGGCCGCATGAACTGCGTCGGAGAGGGTCGATACCCGGTCTACATTGGTGGCACAGAGGGCCTTCGCGATCTCGTCACCGGCATCGCCAAAACAAATCACACGCCGGGTGTTGTCCTGTAAGCTCTCCTGGAGGCGCCCGTAGTCGGCCCCCGGTTTTCCGGCACCACCGAGCAGGACGATGAGCGGTCGATCGATGCCACCGATACCGACGATGGCGGCATCAACATTGGTGGCCTTGGAGTCGTTGACCCATGTCACGCCGTTGCTCTCGAGTACTGGCTGAAGGCGGTGAGGCAGGGCAGTTAAGCAACTCACGTCGATCTTGCTGCGGGGCACACCTACCGCTACGCACATCAGTGCTGCTGCAGCGACGTTGTCGCGGTTGTGTTCACCCAAGAGCCGAAGACTTGAGAGGTCGATGGTCCCATCGTCGGGTGTACCTGTGAGGGTGACGATGGACTGGGCTCGGCTCAATCCTGGTTCACCGTCGAGCCACAGCCGCTGGGCCTGGGTGTCTCCGTGGGTGAGAATACCGTCGGGATTCGCCGCAGGGTTTCTGGGTACGGCCGCGATACTGGAGGGCGACATCGAAGCAAATAGGCCGACCTTTGTCCTTCCGTAGTTCTCGAGAGTGCCATGGCGTGCCAGATGGTCGGGGGCGAGGTTTAAGCAAACGGCTGCGGTGGGGGCCAGTCTTCCGGGCAGCTCAAGCTGGTAGCTGCTGACTTCAACTACAGCGAAGTCGGGCAGGTCTCCTGTGGCCAATAGATCGCTTAGGGCCGTTCCAAAATTGCCCCCAACGAACACCGTATGACCCGCCGCCTCGAGCAGTTGTCCGATGAACCACGTGACCGAGGACTTTCCATTGGTTCCGGTTACCGCGATGAGGGGTATGCCCAAGGCCTGTATGCGCTCTGCAGCGAAGCCCAGTTCGGACACTACGGCTACTCCCGCCTCTCGTGCCGCGACTATATCGGGGGCGCTGGCTGGAATGCCTGGGCTCACGATGACCAGGTCTGCTTGGGTAAAATCGGAGCGAATGTGCTCTCCATAGGTGTGTTTGGCACCCTCTACTTGAGTGGCATCTCGCCGAGAGTCGGTCACAGTTACCTGTGCCCCCTGAGAAATGGCGTACTTCGCCGCTGAGACGCCGCTGCGTCCCATGCCCATGATCAGCACTCGGGAGTCGGTCAGCAAGTCAGCGCACCTTCAGGGTGGTGAGGGCCACCAGGGCCATCAAGATGGAAATAATCCAGAAACGAACAATAATCTTGGGCTCGCTCCATCCCTTTTTCTCGTAGTGATGGTGGATGGGAGCCATCAGGAAGACTCGCTTCCCGGTCATCTTGAATGACCCCACCTGCAGGATCACGCTGACCGCCTCGAGCACAAAAATCCCACCGACGAGCACCAAGAGAATCTCGTTCTTGGTGAGGATGGCCAGGATTCCGAGGGCTCCCCCAAGACTGAGTGAGCCAACATCGCCCATGAAGATCTGTGCTGGATAGGTGTTGTACCAGAGGAAGCCGAGGCCGGCGCCTACAATGGCCACCGAGAAAACAGCGAGCTCTCCTGCTCCCGGTACATAGGGAACCGAGAGATATGCAGAGAACTTTGTGTTGCCTGCGATGTAGGCCAGGATTGCGAAGGTGAGTGCCGAGGTCATGACCGGACCGATGGCCAAGCCATCCAAACCGTCGGTGAGGTTTACGGCATTCGATGTGCCGGTGAGCACGATCATGCCAAACAGGACATACGCCCATGCAAGAGCGCCGACGCCAAAGCTGGAGAAGTCGATCACGGTGTTCTTGAGAAACGGCAGAGATAGCTCTGGGGTGATGGCACCGGTCATGTACCCATAGCTGAGCACGCCGCCGCCGATGACGAACTGCCCCAGGAGCTTCCATCGGCCCGCCAGTCCGTCCGTCGATTGCTGGGCCACCTTCTTCCAGTCGTCAATAAACCCAATCAGCCCGTACCCGACCAAAACCGTCAGGGCCATCCACACGACAGGCTGGTCCAGTCTGGCCCAGAGCAGGGTCGACACCGCGATGCTCAGAATCATCGGGAGGCCCCCCATTGTCGGGGTTCCAACTTTAGTTTCCAGGTGAGCTTGTGGTCCATCGGTGCGAATGATCTGTTCCATTCGCTTGTTCTTCATATAGTTGATGAACCAGGGGTAGAGCGCGTAGCAGATCGCCAGGGAGGTCACCATTCCCCATGCGGTTCGGAAGGTGATGTATCGGAACAGGTTGAAGAACTGGTGTTGATCCGCGAGTGGGGTCAGCAGGTGGTACAGCATTAGGCAATCTCCTTTGGAGTGAGCTCGTTCAACACGCGCTCCATTTTCATGCCACGGCTGCCTTTGATGAACAGAATGTCCCCAGGGAGCAGCAGGTCTCGAATTTGTTTGGTGAGCTCGACGGCATCCGGCGCGCAGTGGCCGGCCCCTTCGAGTGCCTCGGTGAAGCGGGGGCCCGCAAAGCCCACCAGGTCCAGGTCCAGCCCATGGGCGAACCGGGCCGTCTCCGCATGTTGTTCAATCTCGGTGGGTCCCAGCTCAAGCATGTCGCCCAGCAGTGCAACCCGCCGCCGGTTGGCTGCACGCGGGATGGCCGCCAGGGTCTTTAAGTTCGCCGCTACACTCATGGGGTTTGCGTTGTAGGCGTCGTTGATGACCCGAATTCCGCCGGGGCCCACCTCGATGCGCAGGCGCATTCCGACCGGCTCATAGGTCTCGATCCTGGCGAGCATACTCGGCACATCCAGGCCGAGAGCTACCCCGACCGATAGGGCTGCTACCGCGTTGTGGGCCATGTGAATTCCTGGGCTCAATAGGCGCCCTGTCCAACGATTTGTGCCTTGTCCGACCGTGAATTTCGTGCTCAGTTCGTCGGGATCTACTGTGGCCTCGATCAGTCGCAGGTCGCAGTCTGCTGAGGTGCCGTAGCGAAGCACG
>CAWVVG010000088.1:0-11169 GCA_963932775.1 uncultured bacterium | reverse complement strand
CGTGGGGCTGGAAGAATGAGCTGGGTACTCACCACCTTGAATGTCAACGGCATCCGCTCGGCCGCCCGCAAGGGATTCACTGCATGGCGACCCAAAGAAGGCTGCGACGTGCTCGCGATGCAGGAACTGCGCATCCAAGAGAACCAAATGGAGAAAGAGCACAAGCCGCCCCGAGGATGGAAGTCTGTCCGAATGGAAGCCGAGAAGAAGGGCTATTCGGGTGTCGCAACCTGGAGTCGCCTACCGGTGCTTGAGACCGGAACCGGTATGGGCCTGGACTGGGCAGATAAAGAAGGGCGATGCTGCTGGATGATTGTCGATGCTCCCGGCATTGGCCCCGTAAAAGTGGTGAGCCTGTACCTGCCTTCCGGTAGCTCAGGAGAGCTGCGGCAAGGAATGAAGGATGAAGTCTTGGAGCATTGGCTGGGCGAGACCCAACGCATGCTCGACTGCGGCATGCCAACGGTCGTCTGTGGGGACTACAACATCGCCCACAAGGAAATCGACATCCACAACCCTCGCTCCAACAAGAAGAGTTCGGGCTTTCTGCCCCACGAGCGGGCATGGATGGATCGCCTCCTTGACCAGGGTTGGTGTGACACATTCCGCGACCTCAACCCAAATGAACAGGTCTACTCATGGTGGTCCAACCGGGGCCGAGCGCGCGAACTCAACCGGGGTTGGCGCCTCGACTACCTCATCGCCACCCCCGACCTTTCGGCCCGAGCGACCGAGGCGTGGATCAGCCGATCCGCAGGCCTCAGTGACCACGCGCCCGTCAGCATTCGCTTTGCCTAAAAGGTAGCCAACACCCCTGGAAGGTCGAGGTCGATAGCGAGCATGTACTTCGGGTCCTTCAGGGTCGCCGATCCATTGGATACAAGGCTTCCGCGTCCCATTGGTAGGCTCATAAAGCGGAGCCCGACCCCCCCAAAACTGATGCGCCCGAAGGCCGCCAGTGCCAGCTCCTCCGGATCACGGGTCACAGCCCAAGTGTGTTCCACATCGTTGAAAGCGGCGTACCACTCCTGTGTGCCCACAAGCCCCCCACCCACGTCCACAGCCGTAGACCAGTTCCCACGCCCGAAGCGCTGCCGAAGTGCCCCCGTGACCTCAAAGGTAGGTCCCCAGGCTGACCCACGCTCCAAGGCCACACCTCGGGCATTCTGGTCGAGCATATAGAGGCCCTGAATCACGAGTCGGTCCCGTATGATCGCTGCCAAATTAAGTCCGAGCCCTGACGCTGAGTTCAGCTCTGTCGGCGCAAGGCTCGACAAGCCCATGCTGATCTGGCCCCCGAATGGACTGGGCCTTGTCTTTCGCTCGATAAGCTGACTGAGGTTCTCAGCAGAAGACAGAAAAGCGACATTGTCCCCGCCAAGCTTTCTCGAGACGATTCCAATAATCCGTCCGTCAACATCCACCGCAGGGCCGCCTGAATTGCCCGGGTTGAGGGCCGCATCAGTCTGAATCAAGCGAGGCCCGACTGCGCTGACGATCCCAGCACTTACACTCCACTGAAGCATTCCCTCCATCGCCATCGTACGGCCGGCTGCAGGTGCAAAAGGATGGCCCAGCCCGTACAGGGTCTCACCCTGTCGCGGTGAGTCTTCACGAATTGGAAGCGGCTTGACAACGCCAGCAAGATCCGAGGCAACCACGAGCGCAACATCATTTTTTGGGTCAGCGGCCACCATACTCCCGATGAACTGATCTCCATTGCGCGTACGGATCTCGGACTTGAGACCCGATGCAACACAGTGATAAGCGGTGGCGACAGTACCCTTTTCATCGATCACCACGCCGGTGCACCAGGCGGGACCGGTCACCAACAGAACGACACTCTCCATCCATCGGTCGACCCTATCCGGCAGGGCCTCGGGGGCTGAAGCATGTACCGGAGCCATCCAAAAGCCACACATGATGCCCAGACAACAGAAATAACGAATCATGCCGACCACACACCTCTGTCCTTGGCCGGTTAGTCAGTGGCCATGACTGGTGCATTGTTGCTCGCATTGATGGTTGCATGCAATTCGGACGGTTCCACAACCACCGAACCACCTGCGGCAGACCTTGCAGTGACCGCCCCGAGTCTCAGCAAGCAAAAGGAAACCCACAGCGTCCTCGAAGTGCCCAGGCCACGCCTTCACGCTCGGCACATCCTACTGGCGTACGTCGATGCCCCAGGAGCTGGAGACAACGTTGAGCGCACCAAATCCGATGCACATAAATTGGCAGAACGTGTACTGACTGAGCTGAATGCCGGGGGCGACTTCGGTGCCCTCGCCAAACAGTACTCCGATGACGGTTCGGGGAATCGAGGCGGAGATCTTGGCGTGTTCACCAAAGGCGTCATGCACAAGGATTTCGAGGCATCAACCATCGCCCTCGACATCGGCGGACGCTCCTCGGTGGTCGAGACGCCCTTTGGGTTCCACATCATTGAGCGCCTGCCGGTAATTGAGGCCCACCTCGCACACATCTTGATTCAATGGGAAGGCCTCAGACGAACCCGCTCGGAGCGAACCCGAGAGGAAGCCACCGAGCGTGCCGAGCAAGTCATCTCGCTCCTAGACAATGGTGCCGACTTCGCAGCGATCGCAACCGAGTGGTCAGATGGTCCCTTTGGGAAACGCGGAGGGGATCTTGGCTGGTTCCAGAAGGGTCAAATGGTGCCACAATTTGATGACGCCGCCTTCGCACTTTCGGAGGGACAGACCTCTGGAATCGTGGAGTCTATTCACGGGTTCCACGTGATTCGACGACTCGAGTAAGGGCGCCTATAGAGCCGCTTCTATCGCGCTCCGGATGGCGGTATCAACGGGCGGTATGCGCTCAACAGCGACCGTCATTTTACGGTCAATGAGCATCATCACAGGCCACACTCGATTCGGTTCGACCTCGTAGCCGTACCCGCTGTTGTCCGCGAGAACCGGCGCCTCAATCTGAAAGCTCTCCGTCCAATCCGTCAGATCGTTGGCCTCGACTGAGCCACCTTCAAGATCTTCGGGCAAGACGGTCAGGTAGATGAAACCATCGTCTCGATAGTCTTCCCAGGTCTCGGTGACTTCCTGCGCGATCTGTTGGCAAGGTCCGCACCACATCGTGGAAATATCCAGCAAGATTACTGAACCATAAAACTGCCACAGCGCAACTTCCTCACCATGCTGGTCAACCAACCGGAAATCATGGGGCACCTGACCCACAGAAAACCCTTCTCCAACCAGGCTTGATGGCGGTACTGAAGACCCCCAACTGTTCGACGGTGACTCCCAATTCAATCCACTGATCTCGTCTTCCAGGCTCACCAAGTGGGGTGTGCACCCTGCGGCGAGAGCGAGACAAAAATAGCGCATGCTTGACCTCCCACGGCATCATAGCCTTGGAGCAGCCATCTACTGCAAGGGAACTGTCATGCACCTCAACCGGCAACAGCTCATCGAGAGCTTCCACAGCTATCGGACACCCCGCCATGACTGGCGCGTCGGTGGTGAATTTGAACGCGCAGTCGTCCGCTCCGATGGCTCCCCCATCGGCTATTTCGAGCCGGATGGAATTCAATGGATCCTTCAACAACTCGCTCTTGATACAAGCTGGTCCCAAATTTTTGAAGGAGAACATCTGATCGCACTGCGGCGTGAAGACATGGCGAACATCACCCTAGAGCCAGGGGGCCAGGTGGAGCTGAGTGGCGCACCCCACCATACCCTCACTGCGCTCGCTGAAGAAATGCAGGCCAACCGCGAAGCGCTGCTCAAACTTTCTCAGGACAAAGACCACGTTTGGATCGCCTCAGGCCTGACCCCCATCGCACCCATCGCTACCATCCCTTGGGTTCCAAAGGGGCGCTACGAGATCATGCGGAACTACCTTCCACAGCGAGGAGACTTGGCGGCTTACATGATGAAGGGAACGTGTAGCGTCCAGGCCAACTACGACTTCTCTGATGAAGCAGACTGCGCGCGAAAGGTTCGATTCTCATCGGGGATGGCCCCGCTGACCACCGCATTGTTTGCAAACTCGCCACTGCTCGAGAATAAACCCACAGGATTCAAGAGCTACCGTGGCCATATCTGGACCCGAACCGACCCGGAAAGAACCGGTTTCCCAGTGGGCCTGCGGGCCGACTACTCCCACGAGAAGTGGGTCGATTACCTGCTCCAAGCACCGATGATGTTTCGGGTTCAAGATGGGGAGTGGGTGCCCGCCCACGGAATCCCGTTCGGAGTATTTCTCACCGATGGCATCGACGGGCACTACCCGACCGAAGCCGATTGGGGCCTCCACCAGACCGCCGTGTTTCCTGAGGTCCGAGTCAAGCACACCATCGAAATCCGTGGTGCGGACTGTGTGGACCATGAGATGGCACTGTCCTTCTGCGCTCTATTCACAGGGATGTTGTACTGCGACACCGCCTTAGACGAAGGCCTCGCGCTGATCAAAGACCTCGAACAATATGGGGACCACAAGTCAAGATTCAACGCGGCCTGCCGGGATGGACTGCAGGCCGAAATCGGTGGGCGCCCTCTGGCAGACTGGGCGTGTGACCTGGGAGCCATCGCCGAACGTGGCCTACGCGCCTGTTTGCCTGGCGACGTAGAGAAGATCCGACCCCTGCTCGACCGCATCGACGCAGGGCGATCTCCAGCCGATGATGTACTAGATGCCTGGAAATCTGACCCCACTCCTGCCAATGTTGTCCGGAGCCTCGCGTACTGAAGGGAAAAAAATGTCCAACGGAACCGCTATTGCCATCCTCGGCGCCAAAGGTGGCGTCGGTACCACCACCGTCGCTGCAAACCTCGCTGCTGCGCTGACCCAGGACAGTGAACGGTCGGTGCTGTTGCTCGACCTCAATCTATTCTTGGGAGATGTCGGCCTGCATGTCGGAATCGAAGCGCAGCCCACCGTCATGCAATGGATGCTCGGATCCGAGGAAACAAACAACAAGGATGACATCGCCACTCATCCGCTCGGTTTTCGTGTGCTTGGCCTCGCGTCAGACCTCTCTGATGCTGAAGCCGTCCCAGCTGAGGATGTCCTCCGACTCCTGGACCGAATGCGCAGCTACTTTGACGTCATCGTTGTCGATGCTGGAACCGACCTCAATGAGGTTTCGCTCACCACCTGCAGGTATGCAGACCACCGACTGCTGGTCACCACAGAACAGCGCCCTTCATTAATCGGCGCAAAGAGACGCTTGGATGTATTGGGAAAACTGGGAATTCCAGGCGAAGTCGCCCTGGGAGTCATCAATCGCGCCCATGCAGACAGTGGTGTCAGTCCCGCCGTTGTGAAACAGGCCATCGGACTTTCAGTAATTGCGCGAATACGCAATGCCTGGGCGGATAATCAGGAAGCGCTCGCCAGCCAAAAACTCCTAATCGAGCACTGTCCTGATGCAGATGTCACACATGATTACACACAGATCGTCCGTCATATGAGATACTAAATTCACCAAGGGGACTTGGTGTGGGGGAGACAGCCCGGGGGCCGTCATGAGTGACTACAAACGACGCACGCCGAACTTTAGGGTCGGTCAAATCGTGCACCATAAACGTTTTGGATATCGAGGTGTGATCGTGGATTCACACACCGATTACGAAGAAGCAAGCAACGCCTCAGGCCGCTCCTCTCCGAGCCCGGCCGACCGAAGGCGCCCCTGGTATGAAATCTTAGTCCACAACCGTTCCATCGAAACTTTTGAGGCCGAGAGCAACCTCGAGGTCGATGAAAGCAAGGCGCCGATAAACCACCCCTATGTGCCGGTGTTTTTCAACGAATTTGAAGATGGAACGTATCGGGTCGGCGGCATCGACAACTAGAGGGACGAATTGCCGCCATCCAGCGAGCCCCTCGGTTACGGGGGAGACACTGGAGACCTCCGATGACGATCCATCCCACCGCAATCGTTAGTGAAAACGCCAACATCGCAGACGGCGTGACGCTTGGGCCATACTCCATCATCGGGGCGGACGTACACCTCGCCCAAGGTGTGACCGTGGGCGCACATGCGAGCATCTCAGGGCCCACCACGGTCGGTGCGGACTGCCAGATCTTTTCGTACGCTGCGATCGGCGGGGACCCGCAGGATAAAAAATATGCGGGTGAAGCCTCGCTGTTGACCATCGGTGCCCGCAATATTTTCCGTGAATTCTGCACGATCAACCGGGGCACCCGGGGTGACGCCACCATCATTGGAAACGACAATCTATTCATGGCATACAGCCATGTCGCACACGATGCGATCATCGGAAACTACTGCGCATTTGCCAACTCAGCCAACGTCGCAGGCCATGTGGTCATCGAAGACAATGTGGTGCTCGGTGGCCTGGTTGGCGTTCACCAGAACTGTCGTATCGGACGATGTGCCATGGTCGGTGGCGGCGGAATGGCCGCACAGGATGTCCCACCATTTACCATCGCCCAGGGCGACCGGGCCAAGCTGTTTGGCCTGAACATCGTTGGCCTGCGACGCCGTGGATTTTCTCTCGAAGTCGTGAGCGCACTCAAGGGTGCGTACCGTGAACTGTTTCACCAAGGCCTGCCCCTTCGCATCGCTCTAGAGCAAGTGCGGGAAGTATATGCCGAGATTCCAGAGGTCACAGAGCTGCTCAGCTTCATCGAGGATTCGACCCGCGGTATCTGTCGGTCTGCAGGCACCGGTTCCAGCCAGGACGCATGAGTACCGCAGAACTTGTGGGCGTCCTGTACGGGCATGGGCACATGGGCCGACTGCATGCCAGCAAGCTCACCAAGCGCCCCGACGTGACCCTGCACATCGTGGACCCCAACAAAGGACAACAACCTTCACTGCCCCGCAGTTTCGACTTTGCAGTGATTGCAACGCCCACTCGAAATCACGCCTCAATCGCCGAACCCCTCTTGGCGCGAGGGATCCCATGCTTGATCGAAAAGCCTCTATCGAACGTTCTTTTTGAGGCCGAGCGCCTTGCATCACATACCCACCTGGCAGTCGGGCACATTGAGCGGTTCAACCCTGTATTCGTTCCGATAAATGATATTCAGCCTGAATTCATAGAAATCCAACGGCTCGCACCATTCTCCGACCGGTCGACGGACCTGGATGTAATCGATGACCTGATGATTCACGATCTGGATGTCATGCTTCAATTGCTACCTGGTGAGATCACCGATCTGCGCGCAAAAGGGATTGGAGTGCTCACGCAACGGCCCGACATCGTCAACGTTCGGCTGGAAATCTCCCGGCCCAACGCACCGAATGCGGTGGTGAGTATTACCGCATCCAGAGTGTCCGAAAAGACTGTACGAACCTGGAGAATTGTAGAGCCAACCATGTACTGGAGCCTGGATTTAGAGGCCCAAACCGCCAAGAAGGTGACCTGGCTCTCGGGCAAGATGGTCTCCGAGAACGTACCGGTACCCACCACGGATGCGCTCACTGCTGAACACGATGCCTTCTTGACCGCCGTGCGGGGAGCCGGCCCATATACAGCGTCAGGAGCCGATGCACTTGCGGCTCTTCAGCTCGCCCAGAGGATTCGAGAATGCCTGGTCTGATCACCCGCCCACGGGCTCGCAGCCAACGAGACACCATTGTTGATGCCTCGGGCCTTGTGAATCAAGGAACTGGCGCAATGGCCTTTGCGATCTGGACGGCCATGGCCACCGATGAGCCCGGTGTGCATCGCTTTGCAGGCTCATCCACGCGATGAAACGACTGCTGATTTCCGCGGCAGAGCCCTCCGGTGATCAACTGGGGGCCGAGCTGGTGACTGAGTTGGCCATGCGGGGTCCGGTTGAAGCATATGGCCTGGCGGGTCCAAAGATGCGCGCTGCCGGCGTCGAGCCCATCGCTCGAATGGAAGACATGTGTGCCATGGGTTTGGTCGAGGTATTCGGCCGACTACCGGCAATTATGAAAGCCAAACGAGCCCTCAAAGAAGGCCTAGGACGACAGCCCGATGCCGTGGTCCTGATCGATGCTCCAGACTTACACCTTCCCATCGGAGCCGCCGCCCGCAGCCAGGGCCTCACCACCATCGGATGGGTGAGTCCGCAGGTCTGGGCCTGGCGACCCGGCCGAGTCTCCACCATTGGCCAGTCCTTCGACCACCTCATGTGCTTGTTTGATTTCGAGCCTCCCCTCTATGCCAACCTCGATGCCCGCTGGACAGGACACCCTGTCGTCGACCGACTTCAGCCTCGGACCCAGGTTGACCCGAAACTAATCGGGCTGACACCCGGGTCCCGAAAACAAGAGACGGACCGTATGTGGCCTGTATTTTTGGCGGTCGCTCGCAAGATCCGAGAGGAACACCCAGACCGCCGATTCCGAATGGTGAGCCCAGTGCCTCAAGTGGACATTCCATCGTGGATACAGCGATGCGACACCATCGAAGATCTGTCCTCAGCCTCTGCAGTGCTCACCAAGAGCGGCACAGTCACCCTGGAGCTGGCCGTCATGGGCGTACCCCAGGTGGTCGCCCATCAGGTCCACCCCATGACCCACTGGCTGGGGCAACGGCTCGTTCATGGGATACGACACATTGCGATGCCGAATATTCTTGCCGGAACTGAAGTGATCCCCGAATTTGTACAGGACCTGAGGCCTGGCCTGCTGGCCTCCGCCCTGATGGGCCTACCTGACCACCAAGAAGTCGACCTAAGCGCGCTCGGTGAAGCTGGGGTGGTCAGACGGACGGCAGATCAGGTTGGCCAATGGATGGACCTCACATGATTGGCATTGTCATCCCCACCTACAATGAGGCTGGAAATCTACCCACCCTCATCGAGCAGCTCGCGCCAGTGGGAGCACAGCTGTTGTTCGTCGATGACGGGAGCCAAGACGGGACGGCAGAGATTGCAGAGTCCGCGTCCGCATTCGTCATTCAGCGCGGAGAGAAGCTCGGCCTTGCAAGCGCGTATGTTCAAGGAATGGGACAGGCCCTCGCGATGGGACTGGACCCCATTGTGCAGATGGATGCAGACCTGAGCCACCGGCCATCCGACGTACCTCGATTGCTGGCAGCATTGGACGGGCACGGGCTCGTCTTGGGTTCCCGTTGGATCGAAGGCGGCGGGATAGAAAACTGGGAAACCAGTCGTGAACTCCTGAGCAAATTCGGTTCGGGCTATGCCCGCACACTGTTGGGACTTCCATACACGGACCTGACGGGAGGATTCAAGGCTTGGCGGGCGGATACCCTGCGACAAGTCGACCTCCCAAGCATTCGCTCTGGGGGCTACGCCTTCCAAGTGGAGACCACCTTCCGCGCCCATCGGGCTGGAACGAAGATTACGGAAGTGCCCATCGTCTTTGCTGACCGCCTTGCCGGCACCTCCAAGATGTCCTGGGACATCGCCCTCGAGGCCGCTTGGATGGTTCCTTCCTTGCGGTGGCGAGGCTCATGAAACGACCCAGCACGATCCGGCGGCTACTCGAATATTTCCGCCCTCATCGGGCTCGTTTTGCTCTTGCAATACTCCTAATGAGCCTGCAAGCCTTTATCCCGGCGACGCTGGTAGTCCTCATCGAGCAAGTCCTCGACGAAGTGCTGATCTCCAAGGATGCCACCAAGCTGGCGCTCATGCCTTTTGCTCTGGTCGGCCTGTATTTGGTGGGTGGAGTCCTTACAGTAGGGCGTGGCATGTTGACCCGTCACATTGCCTGGGAAGTCATCACGCGCTTGCGGTCAGAGGTCTTCTGGCATGTCCTAGGGCTGGATGCTCGTTGGCATCAAAAGCATCCTCGTGGCGCAACCCTGGCCAGACTCAGCCAAGATGTGAACACCATCGAGTTTGGCGTGACCGGGATTGTGAGCGCCATCCAACAGCCCCTGACCTTGGTGGTTTTACTGGGAACCGCTGCCTGGATGAACCTGTGGCTGACCCTCGTGGCGATTGCCGTTTTGCCCTTGGTCGCTTGGCCCATCGCACGCTTCGGTAGAAAGCTACGAGAGTCCTCTCAGGCGAGCTTGGACAATATGGCAGCCATGACCAGCTCGGTCAGCGAGACCTTGGCTGGAATGCGGGTGGTGACGGTCTTTGGTGGAGAAGATGAGCGAGGGGCCCACTTTGAGAAAGCCAACGAGGAGCAGCGCCAACTTCAAATGCGGGCATTTTTGGCCCGGCTGATGCCCGGTCCAGTGGTGGAGCTAATCGCAGCGGTGGGAGTCGGCGCTGTGCTGTGGGTAGGCGGGCGACAAGTATTCGCGGGTGAAATTCAAGCCGGGGAACTCATCGCCTTTATGGTGGCTCTCGGATTCTTAAATGAACCCCTCAAAGGAATCTCCAAGATTCACAACCTCATCCAGCAAGCGGTTGCAGGTGCCGTGGCACTGTTTGATATCTTGGATACCGAGAGCGACGTCTTGGATGAAGGCACGTCCACAGCGCCGGCATACCCCACACAGCTGCGGTTTGAGGGGGTCCACTTCGACTATGGCGACCGGCCGGTATTGAACGATCTTAGCTTCGATGTGGGAGCGGGTACCGTAGTGGCATTGGTTGGGGCATCCGGCGCTGGAAAGTCCACCATCGCGAGCTTGATTTCACGCTTAATCGACCCACGAAAAGGCGCGATATTGCTCGATGGCTCAGATCTCCGAGACTACTCAATGTCTTCGTTGCGCAGCCAAATCGCGGTGGTGTCTCAAGACACGTTCCTATTTAATGACACCGTATCGGCCAACATCTGCTTTGGTACTACTGCGACCATCGCAGAGGTCGAGCATGCCGCACGCGTGGCCAACGCACACGACTTCATCTGTGAACTCCCTGACGGGTACAACACCCGCATCGATGAGCTCGGCTTGCGCCTCTCCGGTGGACAACGTCAGCGCATCTGCATCGCCCGAGCGGTACTTCGGAACGCACCCATTCTCATTCTCGACGAAGCCACCAGCGCACTCGACTCAGAGAGTGAGGCGCTGGTACAAGAGGCCTTGGATCGCCTCATGAAGGACCGCACAGTGCTGGCCATCGCCCACCGTCTCTCGACCGTCCGCGGCGCCGACCAGATCTTGGTAATCGAGGATGGTCGCGTGGTTGAGCAGGGGGTTCATGGTGAGTTGCTTGGTGCATCCGGACCCTACGCCAAGCTCATTAAGCATCAGACGACCGGGATGTCCTGAGCCGCTGCTTGAAACTTTTCAGGCCAAAAAAACTGCCCAAATGTGTGTC
>CAWVVG010000087.1:0-11176 GCA_963932775.1 uncultured bacterium | reverse complement strand
AATGCCCCGACGTTGCGCACCTTGGCGCAACAAATCACCGACCCAGGCTTTGCGTGTGCCCGCAGGACCAGTCGGCCGAACAAACAAGGTCTCGCCTTCACCCGCACGATCCAAACACTCCGCCACCAGATGGACCGTCGGGCGTGTACCAGCCAATACCCTCCCACCAGAGGCCTCCGAAGACATCAGTGCCCGAACGCTGGCAGCGTCCCTCGGGCGATGATTCGGATCCGAGGCGAGCATTCGCATCACCGCCCCTTCCAGGTCCACCGGAATGCCTGGGTCTATCCTAGAGGGCGGCATCGGAAGAGCACTAAAGTCTCGATCGAGCCCCTCAAAAGGTCGCTGTTGTGTGAGCAGGTAGTACAAGGTGGCGCCCAACCCAAAGACATCCGTTCGCGCATCCACACCCTCTGCCTGAATCTGCTCAGGGGCCGCATATGCGAGAGTGCCGACCACTACTCCCATCGCCGTTTTTTCCATGGCATCGGGGTCTTTCACAACACCAAAGTCGCCCAGGACCACTCGATCCTCATCGGAAATGAACACATTGCTCGGTTTCACATCTCGATGGACCAGGCCATATTTATGGATGTACTCCAAGGCGTCCGAGAGAGCCCGACCGATGGCGCGACACCGCGCATAACGCTCCGCACTCGGGCGTTGGTGAAGCTTCGTAGTGTAGCGACGAAGATCGGTCCCGGAGATGTGCTCCATCGCCAAATAGGGGCGGCCATCCACCTCTCCTGCATCCACAAAACGGGTCACACCTGGGTGGTTGAGCTTGCGTAGGCTTTCTATCTCACGCCGAAAGCGCCCCAACAGGTGCCCATGAGCATGGTTGAGCCATTTCACGGCAGCCCGGTCCCCCGCATCATTCTCACAGAGGTACACCGATGCAACCGCACCCGAGCCAATCAGCCGCACGGGTACCCACGGACCTATACTCTCGGGACAATCATTCCCGTCACGGCTTTCAGTCACTCCGGGGAACCAATGTCCAGGTCCCGTTCTGGATCGCTCACCGTCAAAGGATGCAGCAGGGCACGAATCCGAGGCCGCTCCTGAAAAACCGCCCGTAAGTCAGGCGGCATCGCTGTACAGAGTTCTTCGGCAATGGCGGTGGCCTCATTCCGTGCCGACTTGGCTTCGTTGCCCTCAGCAAGCACAGCCACGATAGAGCGCGAAACTAGGCTCCACAACCGAAAGCCTCGACTCCCTGCAAATTTCGCCGCTTGGCGCGCAAACCCCAGGGCCATCTCTTGGTCTCCTAAGGCCTGGTAGCCCAAGGCCAAGACGCCCAACACCTGTGTGCGCCGCGGCAATGCCAAACCCTCGAGAGCCGCTTCCGCCTCAATCAAGGATGCTCGGCCTGGGTCATCCTCCCCAGCGATAATGCACGCACGCCCACGCATGGCTATCAACAATGTTGCATACGATTCCGGGTCTCCATCTTCAGCAGCCTTCAGGCCCGCATCCAGGTGTACCTTGCTGCCTTCCGGATCTCCCATTCTAAGCGCCAACCGACCACACAGTAGCCGGGTCGCGACCCGATCGATTCCAGCGTCACCTTCTGCATAGGCGAGGGCTCGAGTGAGAGAGTTGCCCGCGTCACCGATGGCACCCGCGTCCAGCTGGCCCATCGCCAACACCCTCAGAGCACAGGCAATGCCAGCGTGAAAGTCGACGTCAGTACCCACCTCAAGGGCAGTTTTCGCACGCTCGAAGGCATCTGCGAACTCTCCTTGCACCAACAACAGCTCGCCAAGGTTGCACAGAGCGATGCAGTGTGAGCGCTTGTTCCGCTGACGACCAAAGATGGCCTCTGCCTCTATCAAGCCACTGATGGCAGCAGAGTACGCACCTCGTTCCGCTTGTACTGCCGTCATTACAATCAACAATCCGGCCCTGCTACTCGCAAGATCTTCACCTTCCGCGGAAAACAGACCCTGGCTGCTCAGCTGCTCACAGGCGTCCAGATCGCCCCGCTCCCACGCGAACAAAGCTTGTCGGCGCAAGCCCTCTATGACCATCCGTCGGTCTCCCTGAATCCGGGCAGCAGACATCACATCTTCGATCATGACTCGCCCAGCTTCAGCCCGGCCCAGGCGCTTCAGCGCAACACCTCGGTTCAGCGCAGTCTCCGATGCGAGCGTGCGGCGACCGAGCTTATTGGCAATGGAATGCAGGGAAGCCAACACACTCTCTGCCAGCTCCCATGAGCCCCGGTTGTAGGTCACATAGGAGCGAACCTCAAGCAGCAGCAGGCGGGCATTATCAAATTCACTCTCTGGCAGGTCTTCTGAAGCGGACTCTGCCAAGGCCACCGCGCGTTCCGATACCTTCCAGGCCTCGGCCGTCATGGAGCGGTCCCACAAGCGATGGGATGTGCGTGCCAGGTAACGATAGGCCTTCCCTCGTTCTCCTGCCCGCAGATAGTGCTCTCCAATTATTTCAGAGATGACCGGGTTGTCAGCATGCTGCATCTCCAGGGCCACCGCCAGTCTTCTGTGTTGCCGAGCCCGCCAGTCCGGATCGAGGGCCTGATACGCAACGTCACCCACTTTTCGGTGGGTAAAGTCCACCAGAACCTGCCCCGCTATGCGGCGTTCTGCACCAAGTCCAGACTCCACCAAGGCATCGATGGCATCCAGCACAGGTTCCTCAGAAAGGTCGAGCATGTCCAACAGAACATCGAGATCAATCTCACGGCCGGCGACACTGAGAACGTCGACCACCTCGCGCTGAAGCTCTGAGAGTGGCTCCAGGCGGTTTCGAATCATTGCACGAACACCCGGGGGAATGGAGAGCTCCCCACCCGCCAGATCCAAGGCGTTGACCGTCAATACGTATCCGCCACCCTCCTTCTCTGCGATCACCCCTTGCTGGATCAGGTACCGGAGAAATTCGGACACAAAGAATGGGTTTCCTTCCGTCTCTGAGTGGAGGGTCACGGCCAGATCCGATGCGGCCCTACCCGCACCCAGCAGAGCCGAGACCACCTCACCCACTTCACTTTGATTAAATGGCTCGAGCTTCACATTGGTGGGGTGTACAGAGAGCGAGGTGCCATCTCTCACATCATCCATCGAACGACAGGCTTGGTCGGAGCGGCCGGACAGCAAGAGCAACAGCGGTAGGCCATCTCGAGCGACCAGGCTGCGCACAAGGTAGCCAAAGAGCTCGACCAAAGGACTGGGAGCGTGGTGGAAATCGTCTACGGCAATGATCCGAGGACCGTGCTCGAGCAGCTTGCCTAGCGCATCACGCATGGCATCAAACAACCGGTACCGAGCATCGCCCTCGAGCTGACCTTCCGTTCGAACAAACGCAGCCAAGCCCTCGATAAGCTCCAAAGGAACCTCACCGTCGAGCGCCACTTTAAGTTCGCGGCCAATCGCCACAACAGACTGAAAAGAGCCCGATCCCGCGCTCAAGCGAACATGATGAACAGGAATTCCCATCAACCGTGCATGGTGAAGGGCCACACGAAGCATTCGCGTCTTGCCGCTGCCTTCGCCGCCTTCAATCAGCAGGGCGCCGCCTTCCGAGCGCGTGAGCCGGCCGACAGCAGACCGCACATCCTCCACCTCGGGTCCACGCCCAACAAAGTCAGGCTCCCATGCATCTCGCGTCGAGTCTGGCCCGGCCTCAGCGTCGATCTGTTCGAGCTGGTACAGGATTTCAGCAGCACTCTGAAAACGATCTCGGGGCAGCTTCTGCAGCAGCCGAAGAGTGATGTCATTGAGCTGGGGTGGTGTCGCAGGAACCAAATCAATCGGCGAAGTGGGCTCGTGATCTCGGTGCAGCTCGAGATAGCCCGCCATGTCTTTCGCCTGAAAAGGGCGTCGCCCGGTAAGCATGGTGTAGAGGATTACCCCCAAGGAATATAGGTCTGAGCGATGATCGAGTGCGCGACCAGAAATCTGTTCTGGGCTGGCATAGGCCCATGTGCCCACCAATGTGGTTGACACCTGTACATCCATCTCTGGATCCAGTTCCTTCACAATTCCGAAATCGGTGAGCTTGCATACGCCATCGGTATTGATGAGCACATTCGATGGCTTGAGGTCGCGGTGAATCAGTCCTCGCTGATGAATGTAGGCCAGCGCCCGACACAGATCGACCAAGATTTCTTCCACCCGCGCCCACCGTCTGGGAAGGTCAGACCGAGAGAGACCGCGGATCTCCTGGTACAGGTCCATGCCCTCCACGCACTCCATGGCGATGTAGGGGTGCCCATGAATGTCACCATAGCTCTCGACCCGGATGACATTGGGGTGCTTCAATCGCGCCAGCGCCCGGAATTCGCGCCTGAAGCGGGCAAGACCAGTCCGAAACCGATTCGCCTTGAGAATCTTTAGAGCCACATCAATGCCGCTGGGGTCCCGACCCACGACGACATGAGACATTCCGCCCCGCCCAAGTGGACGCAGATAGCGGTACGGCCCAATGGTGTCACCAGGGGAGAGAGTAATCCCTCCCATCACAATCTCAGTCGGGAGCGATCCAGTCCCGTTCTCGCCAGTCTCACTCACCGCGCGTGATTAACCCACTGCGCCCCACATTCACTCCCAGTTGAGGGCAATTTCCAAGCTTTCAGTGGGCTATTCTTTGGTCCACCGCGCCCGAAAGCCTTCCGGACTGCCCAACTCATGATCTAACGAGTCGAGGATCTTGTTTGCACGGGACAGTGCTTCTCCACCCAAACCAAGCCGACCCGCAAGAAATCCAGCCTCCATCTGCAACAATTTAAATTGAGTTCCATCGACAGATGCGAGCGCCAACGAGACGGCCTCCTTTGCACGCTGATCCTTGGCGCGAATCAACGTGTGGGCCGCATCCATCAGGTGACGTGCTCGTGCCCAGACCAGAGTGGCTCCTGGACGATCGAGCACCCCCCGAGCCAAGGCCACCGCAACCGTCGGGTTCCGCTCGATAACAATCCGACTCTTAAGGGCCAACAGGCCGCCGATGGGGTCGTCTACTCCGTGACTAGAATCTGCCTGACCCGGTGGCGTGTTCGGCAGAATCAGTCCGGCATCCTCCACCGCACCGAGAGCGATCAGTACACGCACAGCCGGCAATACGCTTCCGGTGGCCATGATCGACTCCACAGGCCCCAGACTGCGGGCCAGGGTCGAAGCATCTTGTGCGATCATTCTCGCCTCATGGGGCACGCCTATATCGAGCAAACAGCGCGCCGCATGACCCAGGGCGGCCACACACATTGGCAACTGAAGGAGATCTCTAGCGATGGACTCCGCCTCGATCGCCAGGGATCGAGAGTCCTCCAGGCGGCCTTCAGCGTGTGCCAGCTCCGCCAATCGAAACAGCACCACGGGCAAGGTGCTGGGACTGGCCTGTTCCCGCATTCTAAACGCGGCATTCTCAAGAGCATCTTGACCTTCCACTGGGCGGTCCCGAACCAAGGCGATCAGCCCCAGTCCAGCCATCGCTCGGGCATGTACGGCGCCTTCTCCCATCTCACGACCAAGATCGAGCAACTCAGACCAAAGACGGTGAGCGCCATCGGCATCACCCCGGCTCAACCTGGCGCCGGCCAGCGCCTCTGCAGCGGCGGCCCACATGGGATCACCTTGTGGCAGCTTACCCAAGGCCTGCTCCAGTCCACTGCTCGCCTCTACAACCTCACCCAGAGCGGCACGCGCCAATCCGACACCGGCCTGGGCCCTGGCTATCGCCTCCTCATCTGAGCACAGCCGTGCCTGTTCTAGGCTCTGCTGCCATGCTTCTAGCGCCTCTCTCTGCTTCCCCATTCGGGAATGTACCGTGCCCCACAGTGCATACAACTTGGGGCTGTAACGATCTTCGGATTCGCCACTCGGATGGCTTCCTTTTCGCGCTCTTTCCGCCTTCTCAAGCAGCTTAAGCGCCTGCCGATTTCGACCGGATCGGAGCGTTGTTTCCGCGGCGACGAGCAACATTGGGAACGCCTCGCCCACCTGACCACCACTCAAAAGGTGGCTGGCAATAACCTCCGCAAATGTGCCCGAACGTCTCCGAGAGCGGCGCCGCAAAGCGGCCGCAACGGCCCGGTGCAAGTGGGTCCGTTTGTCTTTGGCAATGAGCTGATATGCGACATCTCTGTTCCGATCCCCACGCAACGACACGATCTGGTGAACGCCCTCGGTTCGCTCCTGAATGACACCCGCCACAGAGAGCTCGTGGAGTGCCCTACCCATCCCGTGGGGCTCAATGCCTGCAATCTCAGCGACCAAGTCGATGGTGGCATCCATGTCGAGGACAACGAGCACATCAAACAGTTGTCGGGGTTGTGGACCCAAGCCATCTATGCGTGCAGCTTCTTGTTTCCGAAGCCGGTCTGGAAGGGGCAGGGGATCCCTTCGCATTGCATCCATAGTACAGGCCGCCCGGAGACCTCCATCGGTGGTAGGGACAAGCCAGCCCGACTGAACCAGCGCATTGATCTGCTCGGTAACGGCGCCTGGAACCCCGCCCAATTCTTCCGCTAAACGTCGCCCAAGAGCAGCCCCAAATGCACCCACTACTCCAAGATCTCGGACCAGTGCGATCACTGCGGGGCGGGCCAGTCCCTCCAAATTCAAAATCTCAGGTGTCAGACCGGTCAATGCACCGTTGATCACGGATGAGAGGGGGCCATCCACACGCTCCAAGGATGCCACCAACAGTATGGGGCTACCCTCGATGGCTACCTGCTGGCGCAACAATTCCGTCATTCCGTGGATGGCAGATTCATCCATATGGTCCATGTCATCCACCACCAAGACTGTGGACTGTAGAGCCGCTGCAGCAGAGAGACCCAGCCATGATGCGGAGCCCGCTGCTTGTGCTGGAAGCTGCCGTGCCAATTGTCCGACCAACTCCGACCGAGCACCGCTTGCTGCCGCGACGACGCATCCCCGACTACTCGCTCTCCTCACGAAGCTCTCCAGCAAGGCGGTTCGTCCGCTTCCAATCTCTCCGGCCACTATGGCCACCCCGCCAGCCCCCCGCTCAACCAAGTCGAGTTTGTTTTCCAGCCAGTCGAGTTCGGTCTCTCGACCATGGAGCATCCTTGTAGGACCGTCGAGTGTGCCATCGAGCATGGCAATCACCTCAGTGGCCGAGCTGGGTCGCTGGCCCGGCTCTTTCTTCAGCAAGAGCATGCACAACCGCTCAAGGTGGGGAGGCACATCGCTGTCATGATCCGACGGAGCCCGAGGCGTCTCCGTAATGTGCCGGGCCAAGTATCCTGCGACATTGTCGGCCTCGATGGGACGACGCAGTGTCAGTAAGACGTAGAGAACCGCGCCCAGGCTGTACAAGTCGGAGGAGGGCGTCACCGGGTCACCGGTGATCTGTTCAGGGGACATGAAGGCCACAGTTCCAACGAGCTTGCCTGCAACTGTAAGCTGAGTGGTAAAAGCACCCGGCGCTTTGACCACGCCAAAGTCTGTGAGCTTGGCCTCACCGGATGAAGTGACCAAGACATTGCTCGGCTTAAGATCCCGGTGAATCAAGCCCTTAGAATGGATCAGCGCCAAGCCCTCACACAGGCCCCGCAAGAGTCGCTCGACCTGTGCGAACCGGTCGGCCGGGGGGTTGGCCGTCCACCGGTCCACCAAAGAGCCCAAGTCCGACCCATCAACATACTCCATGGCAATCCATGGATAGTCTCCGGCAACGCCCGCCTCATAGACCTGCACAACCGAGGGATGCCGCAGGTCCCGCAAGGCCAAGAACTCTCGCTCAAAGCGCTTGACCTCGTCGGTCAGTGCCTTTCCGGGATGCAGGATCTTTACCGCGGCAACATTGTTTGATTTGTCCACGCCACGGTACACGGTAGCCATACCGCCCACACCGAGCAGCTCACCCAAGACATAGGGCCCTACGGTATCTCCGGGAGTCGGCGGTGGGGTGACACTGGCCATCACCCAAAGTGTAGCGGAGCGAAACCCAAAACGGGTGCCCAAATTCCATCGCGTTCAAGTCAGATCAGGGTGACCTGCGGTAGAACGCCGTGCATGGCTAGAAAAGAGGCCGCATCTTCGCGCCCCAGATTGGCCGCCAAGGAGCGTGCGAGTGCGATCGCCACCCGCTGATGCCGCGCGATCACCACTTCATCGTCGGTACATTCTGTGATGAGCCGCCGCGCACGCATTGCATAGTGCCTGTACCCACTTGAGTCTGCCATTCGCAGGGCCTCCTCCGCGAGCGACAATGCCTGCTCTCGCGCATCGAGCAGCCGATAGGCGCGGGCAATGTTCAAATTGGCACGGGCCCGCTGCCCCGGCCATGCGCGCGTTTCGGTCCTGGATGCGAGCTCTACAGCATCGCATGCCTCGGACATGCGCCCCTGGTGAGCATACAGTCGTGCCCGCCATGCGTGTACCACTGGCGCGAAGCCTTCCGTGTCATACCCCTCGAGCAGCTCGGTTGCGGCATCCAGCATGGGCTCAATGGCACCAAAGGCTCCCTGTGCCAGCCCAGCCCGACAGGCCACAACCAAAGTGGCCAGTTGGTCCTCTTTGGCATCGATTTCTTTGTGAATCTTGAGGCTGGCCATGGCGTTGTCCATCGCCTCCTCAAACCGACCAATGTCGGTCAGCATGATGGTCCGATACCGCATTCCAAGACCAATCCCCGCCAAATACCGAACCTCACGGGCTTGGTTCACAGTCTCGTCGGAAATCTGCATGCCCTTCCGAAAGTTCCCAGTGAAATGGTAGAGCTCGATCAAGTTGATCCGAGCAACCGTGAGGCGCTCCATCAAACCATGGCGCTCGCAGACCTCGATGGCCTGTTCCAGCTTTCGCCGCGCTTCTGCGCTCTGCCCTTTGCACATGGCCAGCAATCCCAACCCGCCGTAGCCCCATGCAAGCTTCGTCTCCTCATTAAACTGCTCCGAACGCGCCAAACCCTCTACCCACCAATCGCGCGCAGACTCAAGGTCTCCCCGAGACCAAGCCACTCCGCCCATCTCGTATAGAGGCAGAATCTCCATTCGACGATGCCCCGTGTCTCGGGCGATCTGGATCGCGCGATGAAGGTGCCGTTCCGCCTGATCCAATTCGCGGACCCGTCGCGACTGCATTCCCACTTCAGTGGATACCCCAATCTGCAAGCGCGGATCGTCCAGTTCATCGGCCAAGACCTCCGCCTGCTGCAACTCCAGCGTGGACTGGGTCCACCGTCCCAGGTGGTACAAGGCACGCGCCAGCTTCAAGCGCAGGTCTGCGAGGCGCCGATCTGCATCGTCCAGGGTCATGAACTCACGGGCATCTGGCTCGATGCGCAAGGCGCGCTCCAGGTACTCGAGGGCCTCCCCAACAAAGGTGCGCTGCATGAGCTTGTCGGCGGCCTGGATCAGGTACGGGTAGGCTTTAGATGCCACGCCACCCTGCTCAAAGTGATGGGCCAGTGACTCCACAACATAGAACACACGGCGGCGATGAATGCGCTCCAAGCCTTCGCCAATGCGGCAGTGAATCCTTCGGCGCAGATCGACGTCCAAGTCCTCGATGACCACATCTCGAAGGCGGTTCTGAGACAACTCGAAGCGCTCTGTTTCACCGATGTGCCGTTCTCGGACCAGACCGGCATCAATGAGTTCCTCCATTCCAGACATGACCTTCGCGGTGTCCATGACTGCAGCCAGACAGAGCAACTCGGAGTCGACCTCAGATCGAGCTACGGCAAGTACATTGACGAGCACCTGAGCCACTTCGCTCAGGGGTGCCACTCGTTCTTTAATGGCCTCTCGAATTGAACTCGGCACAGGCAGAATGGACTCGGAAATCTCCGTAGCGGTCAAGGTGATGTGCCCCCGCTTTCCACCCTCGCCTCGAACGATGACCCCCTCATCAAGTAGCCCGCGGAACATCTCTCGAATGAAGAAGGGCACGCCCTCTCCCTCTCGATGAAGGCGACTGGCGAGCACACCTACCCGCGGCCCGTCTCGAACCAGGCTGAGCAGCATTTCCTCGACGGCTCCCACACTGAGGGGGCCCAGTCGAATCCGCTCCGCGATGACGCCCACTGCTTCTTCGTCGAGTAAATCCTGAAGAGGATCATCACCCAGTACAGGCTCACGAGTCACCACAATCAACAGCGGTACTCGGGTTTCTCCCACGAGATTTCGGACCAAATACTCGGTCACTTCGATGGAACCACGATCTCCGCGATCGAGGTCATCCAGCACAAGCAGATGAGGTCCAAGTGACTCAAGCAAGACCTTGAAGGCAGAGAATACCCGCCACTTCTCGAGCGTTGCATCTCCCGCCTGACGGCCACCAAAGGCCACTTCCAGCGCTGTGGGCCCAGTAGACTCATCGATTAGGCCCCCATAGGGCTCTCGATAGCTCTCAAAGGCGCCCTGGTCGGGATCGATGCTTCGGCCCATTGATGTCCGAAGTCCAAACCGCTTGGCCTGAGCAACAGCCTCTGCTGCGAGTGCCGAGCGCCCCATCCCGAAGGTGGACTCCAGAACCAACAAGCCTCCAGTCCCAGCGGCCAGGCGTGCGACCGCCTCCCTCACCTGTGCCAGCTCTCCAGCTCGACCAAGCACACCTGGCTCCCAGTTCGCTGAAACCAACAGGGCATCGGATGCCGCCACTTCATCGAGCGCATGCAGCAGGTGACTGGAAGACCCATAGCGGTTCGCAGGATCCTTAGACAACAGACGAACGCAGACCTCATTGAGGTGTTTGGGCACCGTTGGCACCAATGCCCGGGGTGGACGAACCGGTCGATGCAGGTGCTTGTCCAGGTATCCAGCAAGGGTGCGAGCAGTGAAGGGGCGCTTGCCCGTCAGCATCAAATAAAGGACTGCACCCAGCGCGTAGAGGTCGGTGCGGGCATCCACCCGTGCACCGGTGATTTGCTCAGGAGCAATGTATGCGACTGTTCCGACCACCTCTCCAACAACCGTCAGATCTCCGCCAGGCTCTTTCACCACCCCAAAATCCATCAAGCGAATCGAACCATCACCCAAGATCATGACGTTCGAGGGTGTCACATCCCGATGTACCAAACCCTGGCTGTGCACATACTCCAAGGTTTTCGCCACTTCAATCAGCACCCGCTCGGCTTGCTCAAATCGATATACTGGCGGCTGCTTCAGCCAGGAATCAACTGCCGCGCCGAGTTCAATACCGTCGATGTACTCCATCACGATGTAGGGTCGACCCTC
>CAWVVG010000086.1:0-11182 GCA_963932775.1 uncultured bacterium | reverse complement strand
TCCAGACACCGCTGACCGGTCTCCATTGCGCGCTGGAGATCCGAGGACCATGCAACCACAAGGGGTTGTTGATCAAGCAGAGCCTGAACACCCGCGCCCGCTTCTGTGGCCTGTTGGCGACCCAAGGCGGTGAGTGCCACATCCTGATGTCCGGAGAACACTCGGGCCTTGTTGGCTTCGCTTTCTCCGTGGCGGAGAAAGATCCAGGTGCCCACCTATTTTGCCGGTGGGGTCGGCGAGTCGTGCTTGGCGCTGACTTCCTTGGTCCGGTCCTTGCCCTTGCCCTTGCTCACGCTCTTGGCGCTGGACATATCGATGTCGCCCAGTCCTGAAGCCAGAGCGCTGCGAATGCGATCTTCGGCGACCAGCAGCATCGCTATGTCTGGGCGGGAGCTGAGCAATCGGTCCACCTCATTGGCGAGCGCGCTGAGCGGTCCATGTCGAGTCAAGCGTCTCTTTATCCGGTTGATTCCAAGCCGAACTTCAGGACCCAGTGGGATGGCACCATACAGTTGGCGCATCAGCAGGAAGAATCGGTTGCGAAGAATGGATAGGGCTACTTGGTCCCAGGGACCAGAGGTTCGCTCGATGCGCATGGCACGGAGGGCTGGGAGAATGCCCGTGGCTTCACCGACGGCAATGTATCGAATAACGGTGTGGCTTACCCGGGCACCGGGCTCGTGAAGCAATGCGATTTCCCGTGCAACCGTGAGCTTGGTGAGGGTCGCGATTTTGAGGGAGGTCGCTTCTGGGATTCCCCTATCCAGGTGGCCTTGACCCATTTTCGTGAGCTGTTCCTGGTGGGCTGCGCCACGAACCCGAGGCAACTGCCGAAGGACTTCGCGAATGGTCTCCGTGGGGTCTCCAGCAAGCCCTGACTCACCAGCAGAGAGCGCAAAAGCGGCCACGCCGGTGATGGCATTTTGTACCTCGATCCATGCCCGATACTTCGCGTCAAAGGGGGCATCGCAGCTGTCTATCTCTACCCGAATTGCATGTCCGTTCACCGTGTCCATCGCGAGCAACCAAGCGCGGGAGATCTGGATGGCTGTGGCCCCGGTCCATTCTTTAAGCATGGGGTAAAACAGTACCCCAGTGTCGCCCATGACTTCGGTGATGAGCACCGTCATACCGATGGACTTGTGGAGCATATGTTTGGCAATGAAGGGTTCGTATTTCCGGCGAATATCGTCGGGGAAATACCGAAGTACACGCTCATCAAAGTCGGGTATTTCACTTGGATCCGAATCCAACAGTTCCTTCAAGATGTGCATCTTCACGTGGGCTTGAAGCACAGCAAGCTCAGGTCGAGTGAGCCCTATTCGCGACTGAATTCGACGGCTCAGGTCATCGTCGCTGGGAAGTGTGAGGGCAGCACGGGTGGTGTTCGAGTGCCTGCAAACCCAGTCGATGGTTCGACTAAAGAACAAGGGATCGCGGTTGGAGCGGACCTGGTCGAGGCTGAGCTGATTGGCGTGGGTGTCTGAGTTGTCGAGGACGAGGTCCGCGACAGTCTCGGTGAGCCGCTCGAGCAGTTTGTTTCTTGCTGGGACCTTGAGCTTGCCCGTAGCCATGACGTCGGCGAGCAGGATCTTAAGGTTGACCTCGTGGTCCGACATGTCCACGCCACCGCTGTTGTCGATGGCATCGTTGTTGATTCGTCCCTGGTTCAGCGCGTATTCGACCCGGGCTGCCTGGGTGAGCCCCAAGTTGCCGCCTTCGCCGACGATCTTGCAGCGGAGCTCTCTGGCGTCGATGCGCAGGGAGTCGTTCGTGGCGTCACCGACATCGGTGTGGGTCTCCTCGGAGGACTTGATGTAGGTACCGATGCCCCCGTTCCAGAGCAAGTCAACGGGCAGCCTCAAGATGAGTCGGATCACGACATCCGGCTCGAGCTCATCGCTCATGACTCCGAGCAAGTCCTTCATCTCAGGGGTCAGTTGAATGGAGCGCGCTTTGCGGCTGAATATTCCTCCACCTTTGCTCAGAAGCTTGGTGTTGTAGTGGTCCCATCCTTGGACGGCCTTGAACATTCGGAGGCGCTCTTCGTACGAGACCTTGGGGTCGGGGTCGGGATCAATGAAGATGTGGAGGTGGTTGAAGGCGGCCACCAGCTTCATGTGCGGGCTCTCAATGACTCCGTTTCCAAATACATCGCCGCCGGGATCGCCGATGGCTGCGCAGGTGAAGTCCTCCTTGTAGGGGTCCTTCCCCATCTCAGCGAAGTGGCGTTGGGTCGTCCGCCACGCTCCACGCGCGGTGATTCCGACTTTCTTGTGGTCGTAGCCATTGGACCCACCGGATGCGAAGGCATCATCGAGCCAGAAGCCATACTCCCGGGCAACCCCGTTTGCGGTGTCGGACAGGTGGGCGGTGCCCTTGTCTGCGGCCACAACCAGGTAGGTGTCGTCGCCGTCGTATCGGACCACGTTCGGAGGATGGATGACGCTTCCACCGACAATATTGTCGGTGAGATCGAGCAACCCTCGAATGAGGAATGTATACAGGCGGTCTGCTTGGGCTCGCCGAATAGAGCGATCGGTGAAGGTGCGCTTGAGGTAGAAGCCTCCCTTGGCACCTTCCGGCACGATCAGGACGTTCTTGACCAACTGGGTGGTGGCCAGGCCTTGAACTTCGCGGCGGTAATCTTGGCGATCAGACCAACGGATTCCCCCACGGGCAATCTGGCCGCCTCGTAGATGGACACCTTCCATCTCGGGATGGTGTACGTAGACCTCGTACAGCATGCGGGGTTCTGGCATCTTCCAGACTTTTGAGCAGTCGACCTTGAAGCTGATGTAGTGCTCGATGCGGTCCGTGCGGTAAAAGTTGGTCCTCAGCGTAGAGTCGATGAGGTTGAAGATCGTCCGAAAGGTGATCTCCTGGTCCTGGGCGCGCAGGTCTCGGAGTTCGCCTTCAATGGCCTCGCGGATCTTGTTGGTGGCCTTGTTTCGGTCCCCCTGGAGGGTGGGGTCAAAGCGGGTATGAAACAACCGCCACAGGCCCTGTACCAGCTCAGGTTGGGCGAGGAGGATTTCCTCGATGCGCACAGTGGAGTACCGGAGATTCAGCTGCATGGCGTAGCCGAGGTAGCCTCGAATCATATCGACAGCGGCCCAAGGAATGCGAGCGGCGAGAATGAGCTGGTTCAGGCCGTCGTCGGTGACCTTCTGGGTGAACACGGCTTCGAGGGCATCGATGAGTTCGTTGCTGCAGTCGATGATGCAGTCGTCATCGCCGGTTCGGACTCCTTGAAGCCGAAACGTGTCGATTGTGCATGAATCGCCGTCTGCGGCACCGACGGGGTCTGAGAATTGGTCGAGAATCACCAGGCCAAAGTTGTCGAGTATTGGCAGGATCTCGCTGAGAAGGATGTTGTGGAACTGGTACAGACGCAGGTTTAAACGCCCACGGTCATCCTGGAAGATGTCCGCCAAGACCTGGTTGTTCTCGTTGATTGCCTCGAGCAGTTGGATGTCCCGCGCCGATTGGCTGGGGGGGGTCATCTGCATGTACATTTCGTTAAAGGCTTCCGCGTAGCGAATGCTCAGTTGCTCTGCTTGTTCTGCAGGGTACGCATCGAGCAATGCTGCATGGAGTCGCTCGGGCCATCCGGTCGCAAGGCCGATGATTTCGGCGGAGAGATCTCCGGCCTCGGTTGCGCTGAGCTGGGAGCTGCCCGTCAGGTAAAAGTGTACCAAGAGGGTGCTGTATCGGCCAATGAACACGCCATGGTCGCAGTAGGATGCACCTGTGGCATCCACGATGGCGCCTTCGATGTCTTGGCGAACCTGGTCGGACCAGCGGCCCCTTGGCATGGCGGCCAGTACAAAAGTGCTGCCATTGTCGGGGTTCTGCATGACATGAGCGCGGGGTCGTCGTTCCTGTTCCGCTTCCAAGACCCGGTCGACCATCTCAATAATTTCTTCTGAGACCGTCGTGAACAGGAACTCGGTCGGGAGGGAGTCGAAGACGTTTGCGATGCCCTTGTAGCGGTATGAACTCGGCTTGCTGCTTTGCTCGCTTAGGATCTTGGATAGCACCCCACGGAGCAGGGGTACATGACGGCTGGGCTGGGTCACTCCTCGGTAGGTGAAGAGCCCCTGGAGCTTGAGTGAAGTTCCATTCGTGAGTTGAATTCGGATCTCATCGAGACACCCGGCCCGGTGCACCCGAGACTCAATAGAGGCCTTTCGCACCTCGACCACATTGTCGGACTTGCCCCATGCATCCAAGGAGGTGGTGTCGGTGAGTCCCTTCACACTTTTATCGGTCAGGCCATGGCGGGTCTTGCCGTGAACTGCGCCCATGAAGATGAAGTTGTCGGCAAGCAGCCACTGCAAGAGAAATCCTGCTTCCCGCTCAGGTGAAGGCTCATCGTGGGCTCGGAGGAGGTCCGTCGCGGTGCTTTGGACGAGGGCAGTCATGGCCTCAAAGTCGCCGACCACCGCACCCGCCAAGCGCAAGTTGTTCACGAGGTCTACTTGGAGTTTGGGCTTCTTAGTGGTGTCATCGGTGAGCACGTAGATCAGGCTCACCAGTGGGTCCTCAGGACCATCTACGCTGCAGATGCGGCCGCTTTTGTCTCGGCCTATGCCCAACACCAAGTTGAAACCGGATTGGTAGTGGGTGCCGTGGGCACTCAGGGTCAACAATACGGTATCTACGATGAAAGGTTGGTCGGCCATCTGGCTCTTGAAGGCCATGCCCTTTTCAGTGCGTTCTGCCGTGATCGTCGGGCCCGCGGTGGACTGCTTCTGCGGAGCGCTCACAAAGTCCGACAAGATTCCGAATATTTCTTCCGTGCTGTGGCGGGCACGAAATGCAGTACGGATCTGTGGCGTAGCGGCTGCAATAAAGGCTTTGAATGGGGCTGAATCCACGCCATCAGGCGGACCATTCTTGGCCGCGATTTTAAGCAAACTTTTGGTGAGGGTGGAGGTGGTCATGATGCCTCCCCTGTTCGAGTGATTTCAGGGCTCGAGAGTGGAGAAGTGTACCGTTTATGGCTCATGGTGTCTCACTCAAATGGCGGTGTGTTGGGTCGGGCAGGTCGACGGTTTCATTCGCGTATAGGGCTTTAGCATCATTATTGTGAATCTCAAGGGCCGCGAAATTATGGCCGGCATACCCGCTGATTCCAGTATCGATGCCTAAGATGGTGCCACCGCACCGTGACCGAATTCTGCCATCCCTCTGGGTGGTGTGTCCGACTACCATTCGTTTGACCCCCAGCTTGGAGAGCACCTTGGTCGCTTCGGCGCATGCTTCGGTTTCGCTGTTGAGGAGGTACCCGCGGTACCACATGGGGCCATCTCCTCCGAACAAAGTGAGATTACTCTCGATGTTCACGTCCGTGGCCTTGATAGCGGTCAGTCGCTCCGCGCCCATTTCAGCCATTTCAGCGCTGACACCGCCGTGGCAATACAGGACCCCATCGTGGATAACGACCATGCGTGTACCGAGAATCCAGCGCCCCATGGCTCCATCTTTTTTCAGGTCGTTCATGCGCGCAGCAGGGGATTCAAATTCAGAGAGGTCCGCTGGCGTTACGCCCCGCCAGTCTCCGGTCCAGTTCATCATTTCGTGATTACCGAGCACCCCGATGACCTTTCCTCCAGATTTTGGGGCTTCCAGTTGGAGTCTTGAGAGCAGCTTGGCGACGCCGCTGCTGCTGGGACCTTTGTCCGTGACGTCGCCAGTCTGAATGAGGACAGAGGTTCCGCCCGTCCAGTGTCCTTGTTCGTCCATCAGCCCCGCGATGCGAAGGGTAGTTTGGGCGGCCTCGGGGTCTGCGTGAAGATCGCCAATGGCGACCACGCGGTTGCCGGCCAAGGCGGCAGAGAGGACGGAGGCCAGGAGTAGGAGGAGCATGAAGGATCCGGTTGGGTATAGTGCGACGGTGGAACGTACAGGAGGGATTGTGGGTGACCAACGAATTTACACTGAGATGGCGCAGGCTGCTGTAAACCACGGACGTCAAATCGGCTTGGCGGCGCTGGAAGTTCATTTGGAACACACCAAGAGTCAAGTGGTGAGCTGGGACTGCACTGCGTCACCACCGTTGTGTGTGATGTCACCCATTGAACGGACCATTGCCGAGATTAGGGTCTACAGTTCTGAGGGCCAGGTAGGCAAGGCCTCGGGCAGCGCGGGCTCGACCGCTTCGATCGAAAAACTGATAGGCAAGGCCATTGAGTCGGCACGGACGGCATCCGGAAACCCTTTCGCTGGCCCTGCCGCTGCATATAAACAAACGGACGTAGGGCTGGGCTTACTGGATCGGCGTATGCCCCAAATCGATGATGAAGCCCGAGAGGCTATCGTGACTGAAAATGTGGATGTCGTGGCCGGCCTGCCTGGGTTGGAGGCGGAGAACTTCCGTTACACCGAGGTGATCAGCAGCCGAACATTTTGTTCTTCGGTCGGCATCCTGAAAGAGGAGGTGGGGAGTCTGTTCCGCCTCGAGGGTCGGGTTCGCACGGCCGACGGAGAACACAGCTTGGCTGAGAGTGTAGAGTCTCGATCTTTCGCCGATGTAGCGAGCATTCCCCTCGGTGCCGACTTGGGACGGAAGGTGAAACGATTTGGAACGCCAGCTCCATTGCCTGAGGGTGAGCGAGTGGTGGTGATCGAGCCCATTGTCATTGCCGAATTTATGGGAGCTGTGGCGCTTGCCTTCGACCGAACATTGGTGGAAGCGGGAGGTAGCTTCCTCAGTGATGGCAAGAGAGTTGGGGCCGACAAGCTCCATATGATCGACGATGGGTTGCTTTCGGGTGCGATGCAGACCCGCTCCTTTGACCACCGAGGCGTGCCCAGTCTTGACCTTCCCTTGATTCGGGAAGGCGCAGTCGGGGCGCTGTATCAGTCAGTCGAGGTCGCCCGAGAGCTCGATGGCCGTCCGTCTGGGCATGAAGGCGCAACAGGCCCATGGCCGGGAAATCTGGTTCTCCGGTCTGGGACCCGAAGTCGAAACATGATTTATCCAGAGCTGGGTCGGTATTTGTTGCTGGACTCGAGGGTGGACGACCGGAAGGTTTGGTTCAACCTCAAGACCGGTAAGTTGCGCTTGAAGGCTCATTTTTTCTCCGGATTCGCCGGGGAAGAGCCGGTGTATGTCGGCGTGCATACGATCCAGACCAGTTTCATAGAATTGTGGTCGGGGATTCGAGAGATTGCCAATGACCAGAGACGGTTCGGAAGTGTCGATGTCTCGACTTGGTTGGTGGAAGGCTTGCGCTTGACTTGAGGGCCTGTGCCCCCAAGGGCCGGCCGCGATAGGCAAACTACATGTCCGAAGCGCACCTCCGACAGCAGATGATTCGAATTGCCCATCTTTGCTATGAGCGACACCTGCTTGTGGCCATGGACGGCAATCTCTCCGTTCTTCTCGACGATGGGAATGTGCTGTGCACCAAGGCCGGGAGCCACAAGGGATTCCTCGGCGATGCTGATCTGGTGGTCATCGATCGCAAGGGCAATAAAATCCGAGGGGCGGGCGATCCCACCAGCGAGATGGCCATGCACCTCGCTTGCTATGACGCGCGACCAGACATTCGCGCTGTGGTTCATGCCCACCCACCGATCTCGGTGGCTTTCACGCTTGCGGGTGTGACGATGGCTCGGTGTGTCTTGCCTGAGGTGGTGTTGACCATGGGGACGATCCCCACCCTGGACTACCGAACGACTGGGACCGCAGACCTGGCATCGTTGGTGGGCGAACACATGCACAGCTACGACGCAGTGCTCATGGATCGACACGGAGCCGTCTGTGTGGGCGGTGACCTGCTTGAGGCTTTTTGCCGTCTCGAGACCATGGAGCACACGGCTCTAATCACCAAGACTGCCCAGGATATGGGCGGCGTGAAGGAGCTGCCGGCTGACGAAGCCGCCCATCTTCGTTCCATGGGACTCAAGCGCTACGGAGGTCCCCCTTCTGCGGTGGCCCAGGCTGACCTGCCTGGCGCTGACCTTCCAGAGGCCTGTCGTGGTTGTACCGGTTGCACCAACCCGAACCCTACGGGTATCGGTCCGTCCACAACCGGTTCTCGGGCGGACTTGCGCTTGGCGCGCGTGACCGCATCACCGATGCAGACTCTGGGCTCAGCCCTGTCTGATGCTGCCCGCTTTAGCTTGACTGGTTCCACAGAGGAGCAGGACTCTGAGCTGGGTCAGGCTGTGCGTGACGCTGTGGTTCAGGCCTTGAGTGATGGGTAGTAAGCCGAGCGCTCGAGGGTACCGTCACCTGGCTGAGCTACCCATGATAGCGATGGCTGTGGGGTTCTTGGTCCTGGTCGGGCGAACCATTTGGCCGCGCGTTCAGTATGGCTTTGATCTGGAGTGGATGGAGGGTGGCATGCTCCTGCATGCATCCAGGGTGGCTCAGGGGCTCCCCTTGTATGTGTCTCCCTCCGCTGACTTTATCCCGTTCATTTATCCGCCTATGTACCCTTGGGTTGTGGGGGGCTTGAGCTGGCTTGGCCTACCCCTGGAATACAGCTTGGGCCGATGGGTCAGCGTCATTTCTGTTTTGGTCGCGGCTGGCATCTTGGCGAGTGCGGTCCGCAAAGAGGGTGGAGGCTGGGCCCTGGGGCTTGGCGGAGCTGCGCTGTTTATGGCGACCTTTCCCGCGAGCGGCGCCTTCTTTGACCTGGTGCGCAACGATGGCCTTCAAATGGGCCTGCTTGCTTCCGCATTGTTTGCGGTCCGGTCCCGGTCGGTTCGGCTGGGGGGGCTGCTGCTCACCGCCGCCTTTCTCACCAAGCATACGGCGGCACTATATGGCCTATGTTCTCTGTGGTGGCTGTTCCATCACGAGGGGAAGGTCTTGGCCCGGCGCTTTGCTTTGTGGAGTGTGGGCCCTGCACTGGTGGCCACCGTCTGGCTCACCGTCGGGAGCGATGGGCGGTTCCTCACCTATGTGCTGGGTGTGCCCTCTACTCATCCCTTTATTGCCGGCCGATTCTTATTCACGGCCCCCAAAGAGATGCTGCTGGCCTTGCCGTGGATGAGTGGTGTACTCCTTGTGGCAGTCCTCATGTTTCGCCGGGCGACTTCGGGTGGGGCTCGGTTCTGGCTGGCTCATGGTGCGATGGCCTTGTTCCTGTCCGCACTTATGCGGGGGCACCACGGTGGCTACTTGAATGTGCTGATGCCTGGTCTTTGGGTCATGTCGCTGTGGTCGGTACTGGCCCTGACATCGCTTCGAGAACGGTGGCCAAGCTTGGCTGTGGTTGTGGCCACGTCGAGTTTGGTGGCATGGCAACTCTGGTCTGCTCAGTGGAGCCTCAGTCGGTATGTGCCAACAGACGCAGATACCGCCGCGGGTGACGCGGTGGTGGAGCAACTCACGGCGATAGATGGCGAGATTTTGGCACCGTGGCAGCCTTGGATGGTCGTTCAGGCTGGAAAGACCGGAAACATCGCGCTCATTGCGCTGTGGGACATCGACCACGAGGGTGGTCCTTTCTACGAGGAGGCCCAGAGCATCTCTGCGAGCATTGCCGAGAAGCGATGGTCAGCGGTGTTGACGGCAAAGTCCAAGCTGAAGCGGGGGCTCAATAAGCACTATGAGCGCACCGAATTCAAGCGGCCCAAGGGGAGAGCGCTGTATCCGAAAACCGGCTGGAGAGTCCGACCGCACGAGCTGTGGGTGCCCAAGACCGATTGATCAGCCCTCGCTGCCCGTGTCGTCGGAGACTTCAACCTCGCCGCCGGTGTCATCGGAGGTTTCGGCATCCCCACCGGTGTCGTCTCCACCTCCGCTCTCGCCTGTGTCATCTCCGTCCCCGGAATAATCCACGGCGGTTGCACTCAGAGGTATGCGGATCTTTCCAGGGGAAGGATCGTTGACCGTGGAGTCGTTGGTCAACAACTCTATGGTCCCTGTTGTTGTTCCTTCTTCGGACATTGCTGCGACGAAAATAAATTCCTCGGCGGCACCCGCGTCGATGGAGATGGGGAAGCCCAAGGTGTCATCGGCCGGTCGGAGGTTGTCGAACACCTTTACGCCAGCGTTTTCACCCGCTTGAATAATGCTCATTGAGAGCAGGCGGAGATCGTACTCTCCAACGCTGTTTACACGGAAGCCGCAGGTGCTGGTATGGCCCGCGGTCATGGTCTCGCACACCACCCCGTCAGTCGGGTAGACTTCGATCTTTCCATCACCGCCTGCGACGACGCCCCCGGCCTCGCCCTTGCCAAAGTTGTGCTCGGCTGAGCAGCCCAAGAGCAGCCCCGTAAAAATTATTGCCTTGTTCATGTGCTCTCCAGCTACCGAGGGTAGGTGATGTACAGGGTTGGATGATAGCGCAGTCCGGCCAGAGGCGGTATCTCGAAAACATGCAGTGGCCTGAGACAGTTCAAGTGCACATCGAAGTGGAACGGTGGAGTTTTACCAAGCACCGACCGGATGGGTCGGTCGATTTTCGGTCGCCCATACCCTCTCTTTTTAGCTACGGTTCGGTGCCTGCACGCATGGCTGCGGACGGAGACCCCGAGGATGCGCTGGTTGTCGGAGTCGCTCCCAAGCGTGGTGCGATCGTGACGTACACCATCTGGGGGCGCGTCCTGTTTGAGGATGCGGGCCTCGAAGATCACAAGTGGGTGGTGGGTCCTCGGATACCAACAGAGCTGCAATGGGCGGCCGTCGCTTCTTTCTTCACTGTGTACGCGCGCGCTAAAAGGGTGCTGTACCTGTTCCGTGGAATTTCGGGCCCAGTACATTTCCATGGTGTGGATCGATTGAACCCCAATGTGGGTTAGTGGGCAACCAACAGGAGGAATCCAATGATTCGAGCAATGATGAAGAGTGCGGTGAAGAAGGCCCTCGGGATCGATTCACCAGAGCGTGGAACCTATACCGCACCACCCCCAGTCGCTCCGCCACCTGCACCTGTGATTTCGGTTCCTGACGTAGCTGTGGTTGAGGCCAAGACACCGTCGGCTGCTCCCACACCTGCTCCCGAGCAGGTTGTTGCGAAGAAGCCTGCTGCTAAGAAGGCTGCCGCCAAGAAGGCAGTGGCGAAGAAGCCCGCCGCCAAGAAGGCAGTGGCGAAGAAGCCCGCCGCCAAGAAGGCAGTGGCGAAGAAGCCTGCTGCTAAGAAGGCAGTGGCGAAGAAGCCCGCCGCCAAGAAGGCAGTGGCGAAGAAGCCCGCCGCCAAGAAGGCAGTGGCGAAGA
>CAWVVG010000085.1:0-11194 GCA_963932775.1 uncultured bacterium | reverse complement strand
ACTCCCCACCATTCCGAGCTCGTCACCCAAGCCATGCCCCACCGCTCCAGCACACCAATGCTGAACAGATTGCACACCACATCCCTTTTGAGAAAAGAAATGAGCACAGATTGGTGACGGCTTTGAAGACGGGTGGCGTTCACAACGGTTCGAATGATACCTCTCATAGACGAGGTTCCCATGAAGATTCAATCAGAAAGCCGCATTCATCACCCCATTGAGCTCGTTTACCAGTGCTACCGGGACCGACTCCCTCAAATTGCACCGTACACACCAGATATAAAAGAGATCATCGTGCGGTCTCGGGAAGACACCGATGTCGGCCCCAAGATCCACAATGTCTGGGTCGCCGATCGAGAAATCCCAAAGGTCGTGGCTGGACTCATCAAGCCCGAAATGCTGCAGTGGGATGACTTTGCGCAATGGAACAATCAGGCCCAACACGTGGACTGGCGGCTCAACATTCCTTCTTTTCCAGACCAAGTGCAGTGCTCGGGCCGAAATGCCTTCTTCCCCGATGGGCCAAATGCCACCCGTGTTGTACTCAGTGGAGATCTCCAGATCAATGTGAAGAACATTCCGGGTGTACCTCGTATTTTGGCGGGCCGTCTCACGCCGAAAATCGAGAGCTTCATTGTCAAACTGATCACCCCAAACTTGGAAAAGGTGAACCAAAGCCTCGAGCAATTCCTCGACGAAAATGCGGATAATCTGGACTGAAACTGCGAATGTTTTCGCGGACCGGTCGTCTGGTGGTAGGCTCCAACCCCTGAGGTGACCATGCTCGCAATCCTGATCTCTAGCCTCGCATTCGCTCAGGACGTACCTGACGGCCTAAACGCCCCGTCCACCATCATCCTTTCCCAGCCCCAATCCGTCCAGATGGACCGAAAGGGCGACAAAGGTCCAAAGGGAAAGAGGAAAGGAAAGCGCGGTAAAAAGGAAGAGTGGCGACACCGTTTCTACGCTCGACCGACCATCTCTGGAAGTTCATTTACGACACCCGATGGTGAAACATCTACCGCCTTCGGTCTCGGTGGCGAGGGTGGTGTCCGCTACTGGGAGACCAACAAGCCCTTCCCCAGGCTTCGGGGTCGAACCCGGGGCACAGTCGAATACATCATGTCCACAAACACGACCGGAATGGCGGCGAAGGTTGGCTCCTTTATGGGGCCTGCCTGGAAGCACTTCGCACTCGAGAGCGGTCTCGATCTTTCCTGGGACCGGTATGAATGGAATGGAATTGAGCTGGAGCCGACCGTCGGAGCCAGTGTTCCCCTCATCGCTACGACCGGCATCAAAGGACTGAGCCTCTACGTTGGCGCCCAACCCACCTGGGTAAACAACGCGGAACGAGTGGTCGACTGGGACAAGAGTGCCCACTTTGGATTCGGACATGAGTTTTCAACATTCTTCGGTGGCTCCATCGCCATCGATGACATGTCGCTGGTCCTTGGCTACTCCCGACGAGTCACCGCAATCGGTGTACAGGAAGGCTACGGCATCAGCACGAATATTCGAGGCTGAAGGTACCGCTTAAGCGAGGACTTCCATTCCTGCGCCATCCCCGGTACGGGGCTGGGTGAGCATTTTAATGGCGGTCTCGGCGCTGCGCTTGAACTCTTCGCTGCTCTTGAGCCGCATTGCGGCCTTGAGCATGTACTTGGGCCGGTAGTAAAAGCGTAAATAGGCCAAATGGGTCCATCGCTGAATTTCCTCGTCCGTCATATCGCACAACGGGCGTGGAATGTCGTCATCGACCCCAGAGACGATGTGTTCGCGCCAATAGTCCCGTCCCGTCTCCTTGAGAAGCAAGGTGTACATCTCGGTCGCAGGCATCGGGGTGACCTTGGAGAACTGTGCGTAGTCCAAGTCCAGACTCAGTGCGAGACGAATGGTCTGCCGAATCGTCGCTTCGGTCTCGAATGGATTGCCGACCATAAAATACCCGAAGGTATGAATCCCGTGAGCACGCGTCCGCTTGATGACATCGTGGTACATCTCGAGACTTGTGCTCTTCTTGAGGGTCGCTAAAATCTCTCGGTTTCCACTCTCAATACCATAGTAAATTCGGGTGCATCCGGCGCTTCGCATTGCCTTAAGTACATCATCGGTGATGCAGTCTACTCGGGTGCGTGCAGCCCAGATGATGTCCAGTTTTCTGCGCTTTATCTCATCACAAATCGCGATGACCCTTTCCTTGCGAATCGTGAAACTCGAATCGAAAAAATCAAACTCTCGAATGCCGTACTCGTGGTGACATAGCTCCAGCTCATCCACCACATTCTGGGGAGATCGGGCTCGGAAAGGCTTGGAGCCCTGTTCGCAGAAGATGCACTTATAAGGGCAACCACGGCTGGTGATAAAGCAACTGAAATTCTTGTACTTGGAGATAAACGAATAGTAGAGACTATTGTCGAGCAAGTGGCGCGCTGGAAATGGCGCTGCATCCACATCGCTGTCCGGCATACGGGGGGTCACTATGACCTCTCCGTCCTGTTTCCGGTAGGCAATACCGCGCACTGAAGCCAGATCACTTCCCACGGTCAGCGCTTCCAACATCTCCGGTAGAGACCGCTCAGCTTCGCCGGTGACCGCGTAATCTACTTCGTCGTATCCGAGTGTTTCTCGGGGATAGATCGATAGATGCACCCCGCCCACGATGGTCGGAACATTCGTTGCATCGCGAATCGCCTTGATCCAGGCCATGGTCTGGAAAAACAGGTAGGTCGTGATGGTGTAGCCGACGTAATCGGGACCAAACTTACGAACCCGATCCACGGTTTGCTCGAGTGTGAGTTCTTCGGCATGGGCGTCGATAAACAACACCTCACAGCCCGCTGACTCAAGAATCCCGGCCACATACAGCAACGAGAGAGACGGAAAAATTCCGTAATTCTCTTTCACCGTCTTGATGCCTGGCTCGTTCCGCACCGGCCCATAAGGCGGGTACACCAGTGCAACTTTGACTCCATCTGTGGCGGACATTGAACCTCCCAACCCCCACCTTACCGCGCATTGGGAATATATGAAAGCCTGAAAGCAAGCCATATCAAGTTCGCACGGTGTACCCTGCCTTCGTGAGATGGCGTTCCCTTTTGATCCTGTGGCTCCTCGCTGGTGCCTACCTGACCTGGTGGGTGGGCCAAAACCCGCTGCCGGACGGGTTCCAGAACGAGTACCTGCTCGTGGGCAATGCCATGGACTTGTGGGGGGCCCTGACCCAGGGCGACGTCTGGCATATGCGCTGGTACATGTACACCGGCTACTGGCCATGGGGCCTGTATGCGGTTCCGTGGCCAGTGATGGCCATCCTCGGACCTACCCGAATGGCACTGGTCCTCGGGAACATGGTGCACCTGGGTGTACTCTTGGTGGCCGTCAACCAACTCGGCCGTGCATTTGGTGGCCGATTGGCTCCCGTCCTGGTGCTCTTGTGTCCTGGAATCTTTGGCACCTTGGTCCGATTCGAGCCCAACCTTGCCGCCGTCGCATGGACCGCCGCTGGTCTGGCAGCCTTGGTGGACAGCAATGGTCTCGAACGCAGAAGGTCCGTTTGGTTTTTTGGCGCCGTGCTGGGACTCGGTCTGATGATGGATCGACTGACTGTGGCCTTCTTTCTCCTTCCGGCGTTGATTCCACTGTTGTTTGGCATCAGTCGCAGAGGATTGATCCACTTGGCACAAGGCTTGGGCATCACCGTCCTGTTCACGGCGGCCTATTACCGCGAGTTTTTCCTCCGCCACAGCCATGAGATTTTGAGTCAGGCATCCACGGGAGAGATCGATAGCACCGGCGCACTCACAGAAGTGCCTGCGCTGCTTGAGTGGGCCTACTACCCCCTGACGCTCATAGACTCCCAAGCGGGCCTCATCATGGGCGCGGTGTTCCTCACTGGACTCATCGGGCACTGGAACAGGAGCCGTGCGGTGCTCGTGGCTTCCATCATCGGGGGCGTCGGCTTCTTCACTCTGGTCAGCAAGAACCAGGTGTTCTACACCTTGCCGATTCTGGCACCATTGGCCGCCATGGCAGCCGCCCGCCACCGACTGGCGTGGCTTGGGATTGCTGGGGGTATCGGGTCCTTTCTTGCAGTGGGGATCGGAGTCGTCCCTGGCGGACCTTGGCTACCCGGGTCATGGGTCAGCCCCCGCCATACTTTGGCCCGCCCTCCGCTGAACCTGGATGTAGACCTCAGCCCAGCCATGAATGCCCTCGCCAAACCAGATGGCTCTGCCCCCGACCATGTGGCGGTGTTTTCCCAAGATCGCCGTTTATTTGAAGGGTACCTATTGCTCACCGTCAGAGAGACGTGGCCCAGCACACCCGCCCGAGGTGTGGTGATGGATCCGCACGGCACCTTCGAGATGTTCAATGAGATCGACGCATTTCTTTGGGTCAGCTCCCGTGAAGGCCCGTGGCCCACGGCAGCAGAAATAGAAGCCGAGATGCGCTCCAACCACGTAGACCCAAGCACGATGCCTCCGGCTCCTCGGGTAGTGGAGTCGCAAGCGGAAGCATTTGAGGAGCGAGGTCGTTGGCCCGCTGGGGAAGACCGCTACGTTGCCGTATATAGGCGGCGGTGAGCGATCACCGGGCTACACTTCAAGCCTATGGAGGGCCAATGGCCAGCGAAGCGCGCCCAGCTGCTACGGTAATCGTACTGAGAGACGGTCTGGAAGGACCGGAAGTCCTAATGCTGAAGCGCTCGGGCCGAGCAGGCTTCTTTCCGAATGCTTGGGTGTTTCCTGGCGGGCGAGTTGACCCGGCGGATCACACGACCCAAACCGGTGGAGTCACCCACGGCATGGACCCAGCCGACCAGGCGTTCGCAGTCGCAGCCATCCGAGAGACCTTTGAAGAAGCCGGCGTATGGCTGGGCAGCGGCGAAGCGACACAGGAGTTTAGGGCGGCCCTTAATGACCGAAGCAAGACCCTGAAAGATGCGCCTGACTTGCGCGCGGATCTGGACCGTCTGGCCTTCTGGAGTTGGTGGATCACACCGGAGGTCGAGCCAAAGCGATACGACACACGTTTCTTTGTCGCCCTGCTCGATCACGCTGAGGCCCAGTACGCCCAATGCGATGAAACCGAGACCGTAGCGCACCGCTGGGTTCGGCCCGTAGACGCAGTCGATCAAGCCGAGGCCGGCACCTTTTTCATGGCGCCCCCCACCTACCTGACCCTCGCCGAGATCTCGGCGTGCCCATCGGGGAAAGCCATCATGGACCTGGCAGCGGATCGAGTTGTCCGGCCGATCATGCCTCGTCTGGACATAAACGATGGGCAATGGACCATCACTCTTCCGGGGGACCCAAGCTACCCCACCGACCACCCGGTGAGCGGTTCCACAAAAGCAGAATTTCGAGATGGTCGATGGCACCAGTTGTAGGGTGGATATTCGCCAGCACAATGGCCCTCGCTGCACCCACCCGCGGCACAATTTTAAAGCCCGTCTTGCTGGCTGCCACGCCCGGCCGGAACCCCGAACGATTGATTGTAAAACTGGTTGAAAATGCCGGACTCATCGTGCACCCGGACGGGCTCAGCCCCCATCCCCAGGCCGGAAACCTCACCCAGCTTCTTCAAGGTTCTACACCCCTTTTTAACCGGTCACCCGAAAAGCTAAGGCGGGAAAAACAACAAACAGGTGGCGACCTCGCAGACCTGAGCTTGTACCTGACCCTCGCCGGCCCCGATGCCATTGCGCGGGGGAATGCACTGCTCCAGCACCCCCTAGTTGAGACCGCTTACCTTGCACCCAACCCCAGTCCACCGCCCGGTGATATCGCTCCTGAGACACCCGACTTCAGCGCAGAACAAGGCTTTGATCAGGCCGGACCCGAAGGGCTCGGTTTCGACATCGCCCACCGATGGCCTGGCGGCGATGGCTCCAATGTGGTGATCGCGGATGTGGAATACAGCTTCGACCCCAGCCACGAGGAATTCGAAGACCTCACCATTTCTGAGCTCGGCTACCCGTACGACGACTATCAATTCCACGGCAATGGCGTGTTGGGCATTCTTGGCGCACCCCACAATGACTTCGGCGTCAGCGGGCTGGTGCCTGGTGCGGATTTCATCATGGTTTCCCCATTTAATGAAACTCCACTGTTGGGCGTTGTCTACAACGTCGCCAACGCGATCGATTTGGCGGCCGAGCACCTCGATGCGGGGGACATCCTGCTGATCGAGCAACAAGGATGGAACAACGATGTGTTCACACCCGTCGAGATATCCATCGCCGAATTTGATGCGATCTCTCATGCGGTTGCCCGGGGAATCGCAGTCATTGAACCGGCGGGCAATGGCGCATGCGATCTGGATGACCCGATATGGGAAGGGGCTTTCGACAGAACGGAGCGCGACAGCGGTGCCATCATGGTTGGCGGTGGCGCATCTCCCTTCAGCAGTCAGACAGCGAGAAGCTACTACCACCCCAGCGGAAGTTGCTTTGGCTCGCGGGTCGATGTCCAGGGTTGGTATGACCACACCACCACCACTTCCGCTGCAGATGGGGCACCGTCCTATACGGATCGGTTTTACCCTGGGTACGATGGGCGACAGGCGTACACAGGCTCTTTTGGTGGAACCAGCGGTGCCGCACCCATGATCGCCGCAATAGCCGCCGCGATGAATTCGGTCGCCATCGAGACTCGGGGCGTAGCCTGGGATCCGCTGGCTCTTCGGGCAGCGATGGTCTCCACAGGGCACCCCCAGCAACAAGAGGGGCTCGAACACATCGGGCCTCAGCCAGACCTGCGAAGGCTCCTTCGTCTATGGGGTGTGCGCTAACGGGCGTTCACGGTCTCTATTAAAGCGCGCTGTGTGGCATCCAGGTCCAAGGCCACAGCCATGCCGTTCGGTGTTTGGGCAACGGTCTGGCCAAAGACCTCCACACTGGCCCCATCGGGTAACTGAATCTTGACGTCCACCGGCTGATACAGCTCGGTGAGCCTGGGGTCATCGATGGTCAGCGCACTGTTTTGAAGTGTGGCCTGGTAGTCCGCGCGAAGCGCCTCGCGGGACAAATAGATGACGGTAATTTCAATCGGAACTGAGTCTATATTGACCACAACCAATGGTGGTGAGAAGGATGAACCCGGAATGGCTTTTGCGGGCGTGGGCGTGGGCGCCGGAGGGGGAGCCGGAGTGGGCACTGGAGTGGGCGAAAAGTCGACTGTAGCCCCTACTGGTGTCGCCTGGTCCTCAGTCTGCAATGCCTTCTGTCGAAGCCGCTCACGAACCAATTGTTGATCTTCTTCGCTTGCACTTTCTTGCTCCGTACTGAGCCCGAGATCGACCTGAGGCTCATCTACGGCCTGACTGTACGACGCCCGCCGTTGGTTCATGCGCTCAAGTGCCGCACGAGACTCGGATTGAGAGAGGCCGCTCATGACGGGTTGAGCCATGCGCTCCTCCAATGCCTCTGGGTCTCGCTCCAGCTTTCGAGACACACCCCCTGTCGCTATGTCCCTTCTCCAGGCATCAAATGTTTCCCGATTGTCGTCAGCCATTTGGAGAATACGCCCAATATATCGGGGCAGCGCGTTTCCCCGTTTGGGGATGACTCGTTCCACACGAATCGTCCCCATGACGGTTTCCTCCGAGCCAGACAGCTCCACACGAAACGGACACTCGATGCCCTTGGGGACCTGCAAGTCCATTTCAAAGGTAATTCGATCTGACTCGATCGAAATGGTCGTCCCGAAGCGCAGCCCGACCGGGCTCTGTAGAGCAAACATCATTTGTTGAGAAATGCTCATTATTCGCGCCTACCTCCACCGAGACTTGCCCAGGTGGCTCTCCAAGCGTCGAGCCTCTCTCGATCGCCTTGAGGCATCTCAAGGATGCGCCCGAGATAGCGGGGCAATGCATCTTCTTGTTTCGGGCGAGCCCTCTCAATCCGAAGCGAACCTGTGACCATTTCGCCATCATCAGGCAAGTCCAACTGGAACGTGCACTCGATGCCCTTGGGAACCACTATATCCATCTCAAAGCTAATATTCTCGGCGTCCACGACACGGGTACTTCCGTAACGAAGACCGACCGGGCTCTTCAGAGCAAACGTCAGCTTTTGGTTCACACTCACCTTTTACCTCACCACCAGTATACATAAAACCCACCTTCTCCCGGATTAAATTGCGGTACTTGGCCCGAGATTTGGCTGGTCTAAGCGGTCGAGCCACTCACCTTCTGCGCATTACAATCAATCCAAATGCGCAGAAAATAAGCCAGCCACAATGTTCAAACAAACTCAACTGATTTAGCGCCGAGCAACCCGTGCTTGGGCCCTTGTCAAATATCGAATCCACATCGAGCAATGGCTCGGCGGCGAGAGCTACGGATAAGAAGACAACGTCCATCGGCATCCGAGTGCGGTTGATCGAAGCCAAGGACCCGTGAAGCACCGAGCCCGGAACCAGGCCTGGCAACACCGTCTCGTCCACTATCCACACAGCCTCTTCTTCATCCAGCTCGATAACTGCATCAAATTTAATCGGAATCGCGTGGTGAAGCCCGAGCCCTTCGACCCGTGTCGCCTCGTGTTCCACCGGTGCATCCACACGCAAATATATCGCGAGGCCAGTGCCCTGTGAGGCCCCCGTAAACCCATCTACCCGGAGCCGGATGCCACTCGCCTCTGCGGGTAGCCGATGCTTAAACTGCACCCCTCCCGGGATTCGTTTGTAGTCCCCCTCAAGTCCCAGATTGAGAAGAATCGTCTGCATCTTCTCAGCGGTTTCCAGATCGATAATGCGGTCACAATCCAACATTCCCGATGCATGGACGTGGGCTTCCAAAGCATCGAGTTGGGCCGAAGAGATGACATCGGCTCCGTACATCATTTCCGCGGCATCCAGCAATGACTCAGCGGCATCTGACCAGTCCGTACCATTGTCCCAGGTGGCGACAGCAGCCACCAATAGATCGCCCATCAACTCAGGCCCAAGCGCAGGATCATCGATCACATTCCAGGCCATCGAGCCCCAGATTTTTCCGCTGCGGTGAACCTGCCCTTGCAGATCGCCTGGGCAGACTCGGTCGGAACTTAAGTCTCGAATGGCCCGATCCCAGCGTTCCGATTCCCCCAAGTGTTCCGCGATGAGTGGGTCCGGGTTGAGGACCATGGCGAAGGCATCGGCCACACCTTCATTGAGTGCACCGGGCGTCCAGTCGATGCCCAGTGTGTCCGCCTGCATCCACATGCTTCCAGCCAGAGCCCGAACGAGTGCGTGTCCGTATTCGTGATGCACCACATCGGCGTCGTAGCCGAAGTTTAAGCCATCGTCGCTAATACCAAAACTCAGGTCTCGGCGCCCATCGCCATTAAAGTCACCAAAGAATGCATTGGTAAGCGGGAAGTTCGTGAACACCTGAATGGGCTCGTCCAGCCTCAGTCCATATCGCTCGTCTGCCCACCGAGCGATGCGATCTACATGATGGTAAACCATAGGCTGGACAAAGGGATCCTCGGTATCTCCCTCCCTCGGGTGCTCAAAAAAATCACCCGTTGGACCGGGCTTCACCCCAAAGGTCCAATCCAAACAAGCTCGTTTTCCATATGGTGCTGGATCGATGTCCCACGCGGTGCACTGAGTCGAGAAAGCGTACTCGCCAACCAATTTCTGGCCATGAAACAAGCCCGACAATTCTACGGTTTCAAGACCGGCCAAAGCAGGGCTCGGGTCATAGATTTTGGCTTGAGTTGACCAACTGTCCGCATGCGCAGCGAGCACTCTTGGTTGGTGAGCATCCACCCATACCAGCCACACCCCACCGGTTGCCCGAACCTGAAAACGCCAGGCCAAATGAGCTCGATGTCCCTCGGGGAACACCACCAGTGTTCCACGGTCTTCCGGGGAAGATAACCACCCATCTTCAACCAAATCACGGGCATCCTTTCGGGTGACTGTGGGCTCAAGAGAGGTGGGTTTGAGGGTCGGCAAAGAACGAACACGCCGTACAAGCTGACCTGTGGAGTCTCGGAACTCAACCGGGCCCGGACCGTCAAAGGGAAGGCCTCCAAGGCTGGGTCGAACCCGATGAATCGTGCCTCCCCGCCACGAGAGCACATCGGTGCTCCCACGCCACTGAGAAGTGGGGGATCCCGCCGCGGCGTTGAGGACAAACAGGCCAACCAAGAGCATGAGGCCAGCCTACACCCAAACCGCCTCAACTGCACCCGGGGCCGAACAACTCACAAGCCAAACAACCGTTCCGCAGAGCTCCTATTTCGCAAACGAGAGAACGTAGACCGTGGTGGTCTCGTAGTACCCATCAAAAGGTGCCGCACTGTCTGACACCCCAACCAACGGACCCGATTCGATGTCGATGTGGGTACCTTCATCAAAGCCATACACTTTAAAGTATCCCCACAAATTGAAAGCCGGAACACCGCCCGCGTCCCACTCAAGGTACGTCGTCCCAATCGTGTCGCCAGTCCCATCCAAGTCGACGCCCACATCAAGCATACCGGTCATCCAGGCATCGGTCATGGGCCCCCATCCGTAGCCCCAAGTGTACGAGTCAACGTAGTCGTCCATCTTGGTAAACCCAAATGCGGCTGCGGCATCGCTGCAGGCGCCCTCGTACCGGGCTTCAGCGATGTCTGTCCGGGCTCGAAATGACATCCCGTCGTAGCCAGACCAATCAGCGTAGCCACTGAAGTCAGCGGTCTCGACGCCATCATCCACCATGTCGTACCTCACGTAGCAGATGTCATCGAGCGAGCCATCATAGGCTGCATCCGCAAAGGCGAAGGTGAACTGAGGAATAAAGTCCACTTCTTCACCGGTTGTGGAGTCCGTGTAGGTGGCGGTGGTGACGGCTTCTCCACCCATATAGGCACCGTTCCAGATCACGTAGACCGTTCCGGGATCGAAGGCTCCGTCTCCGTACTCACCATCCGGGTCACCGGTGTCAACCACTGCGCCACCTGTATCGTCGCCATCAGCGGTCGTGGCGCCTGTGTCATCAACCATTGGCGTTCCGGTATCGTCCGCATCTGCGTCACCAGTGTCATCTGAGTCTGCATCTGCATCCGCTTCACCAGTGTCATCTGAATCTGCATCCGCATCCGCATCCGCTTCACCAGTGTCATCTGCATCTGCATCCGCATCCGCTTCACCAGTGTCATCTGCATCTGCATCTGCATCTGCATCTGCATCTGCATCCGCATCCGCATCCGCAT
>CAWVVG010000084.1:0-11243 GCA_963932775.1 uncultured bacterium | reverse complement strand
GTCGTAGTCATGCGAACGATGGGTTCAAATCGAAAAGAAATCGCCCGAGCATTCGCTGTTGGCTTCTCTCCCAATGCGGCCGCAGTCATGCTGCTGTGCAGCCGTCCGGTGAGTTCACCATTCTTGATTAAATGAGCTTCTCCGGTACGCTGCCCCTCGTCGTCGTAGGGCATGTATCCGGACCCGAACACCCCGCCGGTATCAACGATCGACACGATGTCTGAGGCCACCTTGGTCCCAATCTTCCACTCATCGAGCATCGCCGGATCCCCAAGCATAAAATCTGCCTCGGATTTGTGTCCAAAGGACTCGTGAGCGAACACCCCTGCAACCTCGGGTGCCAGGATCACAGTGGCCAGACCCGGGTCGACGGGGACCGCACCCGACACAAAGCGCTCGCACTTGACAATAAATGACTGGAGGTCGGCACGATGAACAGCCACGGCCTCACGCAAATCACTGAACCGATGGCTCGCCTCCGAGTAGCGTTCGTTCAAGCTCTGGTCACCGGCAACCATCGAGAATGACAGGATGAAACCGCATTCCTGGTAGTCATGGCGTACGTCCGATCCCCGAGACGAAACAAATCGCCGGTCTCGGTGTTGATCGATCCAGCGGGCGACCCAGGTACGAATACTGTCGCACTCTAACCCCGATGCATGGGCCCTCAAGAAGTCGAGCTTGTCGGCCATGGATTGTTCATCAATCCGCTCGTCATCGAATGCCCAAGTGGACTCTTGAATAACCTCGAGTTCCTCAACGCCCGCGGGCATTGCCGACGGAGCCAAGGCATCCGAAGCCGCGAGCTCTGCCAGGGTCTCATTGATCCGTTCGAGGTCGGTCGTGGATGAGAAGTACCAGCGGCCGTCCTTCAAGACCCGCAACAACGCGCCCGTCTCTACTTTGGCTTGAACATCGTCCAAGGACCCATCACGCAATGTGATCCGGTGGTCTGCGGTTCGCTCCAGGCGAACATCCGCATAGACCCCTTCGGGGAAATGAATATCGACATCTTCGAGGGGGTGCAGTGTGGGCATCGGCCCCACTAACCGAACCGCCTTACCGGTCGAATGTACCTTCGCGAATCATTCTATCCAGGGCATCACTGACGGAGGATTTTGGATTCAAGCGGGCATCAAACGCCCGGCGATCGTTGGCAAACTTGTCTGGAGAGGGACGAATCGGGGGGTTGATGTTCCGAATCGCCATCGCCTCCTTGAGTGAGTCCTCGATGAGAGCGAAGAAGTCCCCAGCATGGCCAACGGTAAGCACCGTATCCATATGGCCTGTTCGACCCTGAGCTCGAAGTCGCATGTATAGAAATAGTTCCACCGGGAGATCGTCTGACCGGCCAATTCGGCTCAACTCCGTTCGGCGAATCATTACACCGGCCTGCCAAAAAGGCGTCGGCGCCTCGTCAGCCTTGTCCGGATCCACTTCAGCAGTGAGGCAACCTTCTTCATCCACCAGCACCATATTTGAGGTGACCAGATCGATGTGGCGATTAATCGCCAAGTCCGTGCGCTGAAGGGTCAGGCGATTCGGCAAGGACCGAACTCCCGGAATGTTGAGGGCAATCAAGTCCGCCTTGGTGTGCTTTAGACCCATTCGGTAGGCCTCACCCAAAGACTCCTCGTTTCCAACCTCCACCACGGTGGCGCCTTCAATCGGGCCCAAACCTTCCGCTGTGCGATCGAGAACAACCACATGTGGTTTGACGTCACGTTGGCGCTCAATGTCCGCCATATTGACTGGCAATGCATGCCAGTTTGTGTCGTCTACGGGGATAAATACTGCGACATAGTTTGTGGTAGTTGAGTGCATAACGCTGTCCCCATCGGGCACCGACACCACCCCCTTGAGGACTATTCCTGAATATTCACCATCTCTGAGACCCACGCGAGGTAATCGGGATGCCCATCGGCCACATCTACCCCCATGATCTCCGGGCAATCATATGGGTGTAGGGCTACAATTCGCTGCTTCAACACCTCAAAGCCGGCCACCGTGGTCTTAAAGATCAGCATCGACTCGGGCTCATCGTGAATTTCGCCCTGCCACCTGTAAATGCTTCGCACACCAGGCACCAAGCTCCCACATGCGGCCAGGCCTTCTTCCACTATCTGGCGCGCAAGACCGACTGCGCTCGACTCATCTGGTGCGGTCACAAAGACCATACGAACCTCCGACACACAATCCTCCTCGGTGATTGGTTCTGGGTTCAGGCATAATCTCACAAAGGAGACATTGTGCGCATACACCTCATACTGTTGGCCGCGTTGACTTTGGGCTGCACTCCTGTGAGGTCTCCGGAGCGGGAGCCGGGACCTTCCCAATACTGCGATTCGACCGTTAATATGGAATTTCCGGATGGTAGCTGGACTGAGTACAACGGGTGCCATGGGGTCATGATCGATGCCACTTACGAATTTGACCCAGACGATCCACCCGACATTCGAAGCTTTAAGCTTCAACTCACCGGAGCAGATGAGCCTGGTTTTGAGTGTTGGCTCGTCGTCACCAGTCGAGGAATCTGTGGACCTGGATTTTATGATGTGGGGCCATCAGTCAGCACCATGATCGAATTGGCCACCTACGACTGCGACTATGTTCCAGACGAATACGAAGGCCGCTACAACAGCAACGATGGTCAGATCCGCGTCGATGCAGTGAATGCGGGTTCCGAGGTCGGAGACTTCACAAACGAACCCTTGTTTACGGAATTCAAGGGGTCGCTCGAAGCGAGCACTCCTGAAGGAATCGAGTTGATCGTGAACTTCGAAGTGGGGGCCTTCTTGCGAGGCGAAGACTCCGAACAAACAGAATGCATGCCCGCCGACTGATCAGGAATCGGCCTTCGAGCCACCCAAGCACTGGGGAGAAGTCACCGCTGCACCACCCGCCTGGGCCCACTCCGCCGGTGCCATGGTCTTGAGAGCCAACGCGTGAATACTCCCGGCCATCTCTGCGGCGAGGGCACGGTAGACCGCCTGGTGTCGGGCCACAGCGCGCGCTCCATCAAACACTTCAGAAACCACAAAGACGTTAAAATGAGACTCCGCTCCCTTCGGCACATTGTGCATATGGGACTCATCCGCCACTTCAAGGTGGATGGGTTTCAGGGCCTGATTTAGGCGGTCGCGGATTTGGTCAGCCATGGACATGGTCCATTCCTATCACAGTGGTCCACAAATAGGTCGGGGGCACTGTTTCCAGCACCCCCGACCAACCCAAAATGGACAGGCAAGCCTGTCTCCTCCAACTACAGAGGCGGTCAGCGGAAGTCCCGCTCAACCCGATGCGAAGATAGGCACCGATCAAACCAAACAAGGGGGGCGAATGCAGTGTCACATTGACGTCACGAAATGATTTCCCCGTCACGAATTCGTCACCACTGTCACCCACTAAAATAGAGTACATTTAGATCACCTGAGCACTCCTTTGTTATTAATTACCGCGCGTGCCCATTGCTCCCGAGGGAACCCATGATTCGAAATGCACTGATTTTCGTAGCAATATCATTTACTTTGAGCTGTACGCCCAAGGAACCGTCCGATCCCACCACAGGCGTATTCGATGGCGAGCCACAAGAAGCTGGGCCCGGTAGCGAGGCCTGGGCAAAGGACGACATCAGCTGCGACAACAATTCGGACTGCATCACCGGCGAGGGCTGCCTCAACAACGTGTGCCAGCCCGCCCAATGCGAAGGCGGACTCGCCAACTCTTCCGCCCCAATCGGCAGCAGCTACACCTTCTTCGCCGACAACGAGATCGGCGTTGCAGACCGCAGCAGCTGGGAAGGCAGCTATTGGGTTGACACCTACTCCCCACGTGCCACCAGCACCGACTATGTCGCCTCGACAGAGCTCTCCACCACCCAGCTCGTGGACATCAGCGGCGGACGCTTCTCCAAAGCCCAGAAACGCGCAGAGTACGTGGTCGCCATCGAAGGACGAAGCTCATTTGGCTTCTCCCCCAGCACCGACATCACCGGCGATGGTCGAATCGATGCCGATGACACCGTCTGGGTAGGCTTGGGCTTCCAGCCCTTGGCCCTCGATGCAGGCGACACCGATGCGGATGGCCTCGACGAGGTGGTGGTCATCTCCCGTGACCGCAAAATCAGCAACTGTCACATGGACACCAGCACCTGCGAAGCCTGGGCCTTCTCAGACGATGAGGACATCACCCTGCTCGATGTGGCTGCCGGCGACATCGATGGCGATGCAGTCGCCGAGCTTGCGATTCTCATCGATGTGGACGGCGACACGTTGATCTATGTGCTCAACCAAGACTACGAGGATAAAAATCAGCCCGCGTCTTACCAACACTATGTCGATGATGTGACCCGACTGGATGTCGGTGACCTCGACGGTGACCGGATCGCTGAGATCATTGCCCTGAGGGATGTGGACTCCATTCCGTTTTGGGGTGAAAGCGATGTCATTGAGGTGTTCAACGCCGTGCCGTCTGCAACCGGTGACACGGAAACCGGCGACCTCGCCCCGCTTGCCAGCATCGAGACCTCGGGACTCGAGAACGTAGAAGACATCGAAGTCTCCGACACCGATGCCGACACCCTCTCCGAGATCTACATCGTAGACAGCGGCGGCCACATCGCGGCCTTCGACCTCGAAGCCACCAGCCTCTATGAGCGCTTCAACGAGGCGCTCGCCATCAACGTGGAGCCCTTCCGCCTTGCCCTGGCCGACGTCGACGGCGACTCCCCACAGGCCACATTGGTCGATGAGACCCCCGTCTTAGCAAAGGGGGCGCCAATCCCCTCCGCCATGATCCTGATGCCACCCTATGATGCAGACCACTCCGCCTCGCCCTCGAGTTCTTTCCAGGGCGCAAGCACCTCCGTCGATGAGAGCTTCACAGACACCGTCTCCCTCGGCATGCAGGTCGATATGGGCATCGAGGCAGAGTTTCTCGACCTGTTCGGTGTGAGCGTCTCATCTCAAGTCGGCTGGCGTGTCAAACAGAGCTTCGGTGAGCGCTCTCGACTCAGCGTCGGTGCCCGCTTCGGCATGAGCGCCAATCCCGAGATGTACGGCCCGTACCACGGCGCTGTGGTCTTGTACTGGGGCTGCTTTGACACCTACACCTACAAGATCAGCGACCCCGGCGGCCTGGTTGACGGACTCGATGACGAAAACTTCGTGCTGACAGTTCCGGTCGGTGGCTCCACCAGTGTGTGGTCGCTCGCTCGGTACAATGCTCTGGCCAATGCACTCGGCACGCTCCCCGTGCTCGAGGTGCCCTATGAGGTCGGCAATGTGGACGACTACCCGACCACTCCCGAGCGCATTGACGGCAGCCCGATACCGGACGAGGACATGGTCTTCGACGAGCTTCAATGGTTTACCTCCCCTGATGTGGGCTCCATCGCCTACCGCTCCCAGATGAGCTCCGGGGTGGACACAGGCACCAGCTGGAACACCTCCATCGGTACCAGCGCTGGTGTGAAGGTCGCCGGCGTCAAGGTCGGTGTCGGTACCGAGTATGGCTGGGGCTCGGGCTACAGCCTCCGCATGGGTGAGTCGGCGATGTTCTCCGGAAAAGTGGCTGCAGTGCCGGATGACCCGAACACCCCCGAGGACGAGTACAACCTATACGCCTTCCGCTTCGCCCCAGTGGTCTACCGCCACTGGTACACCAACCCCGCTGGCGACGAGGCTCCCCTGTTCGTGATGACCTACGCAGCCGAGCGCTAAGCCCATGCGAGCCTCCATATTATTGTTGTTCCTCGCCACTGGGGGGTGCAAATCCGGCACACTCGAGTCGGGAGAGTGGGGCAAGCTGCGCTACTTCGGAGAGCTGGTTGGGATCGCCCCCTTACTCGACACCGATGACGACCTGCAGCTGCCACTCGTGCTGATCCCACCGGTCTCCGATCGCGACGGCAATGTCTACGTGCTCCATCAGCGAACCACCAATGATGCCGCCGTCTACGTGGGTCAAGCCCTCGGCGGATGGAGTCGAGGGTGTCCTCCCGGTGAAGAGCCCCTGCCAAACGCCGTCGACGGTGATGCCTATGTGCATGGTTTTCTTGGCACGGCGGAGAGCACCGCCTGGTTCTGGGCAGGGGATGCACTGGTTCAGGTCTCGGGTGAGACCGGCGAGTGCAAGCAGGTGCTGGACAAAGACCCGCTCACCCTCACCGACCTGAGGGTCATGGCCGCCCTCCCCTACATTCACGAGACCCCCGCCCGCCGGACCTTGAATGCGTGGGTGCAAGGGGCAAACGACGCAGAATCCAGGCTGCCGCCCACCCAAGTGGTCGTCGATCTCGATCTCCGTAGATACGTGACCTATACCCCTTTTGAGCCTGCGGATGCGACCTGCGTCGATGTGCTCGGAGTGGGTGGAAACCCCACTGAATCCGAAGGGATTGTGGTCTTGGCATACAACCTCGACGGCGTCCGAATCGCCGAGGCCCGAACCCTCAATCCACAAGGTGTCACCACCCGCAGGATACCCCTCGAGATTGGCAGCACAGAGCCCTTTATGTGCGAGAATCGCTCCCCTGAGGACACCCCCGAGCCCAAGATACTTGGTCAAATTCAAGCCTCTGATGCTGGCGTGTATGCGGGACTGCTTAGCAATGGGCAACTGCTCTCCTTCTACGCCGGTGGTGGTTCCGCCAAGGACCTGCCGAACTTTGATGTTCAGGGCATGGTCAAAGACGAGGGTGCACTGTGGGTGACCGGCACTGCCGACGACCGCCCGGTCGCCGGCGAAGTGACCGGGAGCGGAGAAGTCAGCAGTGTCATCCGCTGGACGTCGAGTGAGAAGGCCGCCGCCAACCTCCAGGGGACGGTCGAGATCTTGGATGAACGGTACAGCCCCGCAGAGCCTGTGGGCTGGTCAAGTCCAACCACCGCCATCGGCACTTGGCCCTTTATGACACCCCACCCACTCGATACCTACGCCATTGAAACCACGGGTTGGTTGGTCGCCGGACCAAGCTTCGAGTCCATTCAAGTTCGCACCGCGCTGGCCTTTGGCCCCGTGGGCATGACGGTGCCCTGATGACTGGTATATTTTTCTCCTTAGCCCTGTGCTTAAACGGAGCGGCATTGGCCGCGGACAAAGCAGCCCTCATCCGCACCCATGGATACGTCGCACCACGCTTTCAGGCTGTCTTTCGCCCTGAGGCCCGCCCAATCGATCAAAGCCGGGTCGGCATGACCAAGTCCAAGGCTGGCCTGATTTTTACTGGCAAAATTGTTCCAGTCTGGCAGTTCAACATCCATTTCGTCGTTGGCAATGACAGCTTTGACGCACTCACCTCCGCCGAACCCGTCGATGAAGACAACGATGGCGTGACCGACAGCGTGTACACGACCACTCAGCCAGCCATCGGCAATATGGTCGTCGAGTCGACGGTGACCTACAAGCCCATGAAGGCCCTCCAGGTGAAGTTTGGACGCATGCGAATCCCGTTCACCAGCCAAGCTCAGAGCCCAAATACAGACCTCATGTTTCCAGAACGCTCCGGTCCCAATGAGACCTTCTTGCGGGGTTCAGACATGGGCGCCCTCATCAAGACAGACTTGTTCGACAACCGCATTCAAGCCTCGACGGGACTGTTCAACGGCACCAGCACCAATGTCTTCAAGACCAAACGCCAGGGTATCTTGTACACGGGTCGCATCGATCTGAATCCACTCGGAGCCTTCGGGTTCTCAGAGACCAGCGAGTGGGCCGGACCCTTGTTGCTCGGTGTTGGAGCCGGAATCATTCACAACCCCTACACCGCCTTTGACAGCGCTGGATACCCCACGGTATCGGTGACCGACACCCGGTACAGCCTCTCTGGACGCGTGTCGTTCTATGGCCTGTATGTGGTGGGCGAATACCTCCAACGCCAGCAGCTCGACAGTATGTCCAGCCGCCCTCAGTGGGGCACCGGCTGGTACGGCCAGGCCGGTTGGCATCTTCCGCGAGGTTTCGAACCCATGTTCCGCATGGGCGAGGCCACCGTCGACGAATCCTTCGACCCACAAAGAACCAAGTGGCTTGATGCCGGGCTAAACTTCTACCCGGCACCCAAGGCCAAGCGCGCCGACCAAATGAAGATCACGATCCACTACCTGAGTGAGAATCGCATTGACGAGGGCGAACGCGCACAGGGACTGAGCTCTCAAATTCAACTGAGCTGGTAAGCCCCTCCGCTCAGTTGGAGGAAGCCGACTGGCTTGACTGGGTCCCGATTGTACGCGACGTCTTGGCCGTGCCCGTCATTTTGACGCCGGTGAAGTTGAGCTTGGTCTGGGTACGACACTCAGAGTCCGAGTCACCATCGGTCACGTTGAGGGTTCGCTCACCGGTGAGATCCTTGCCGGAGAGAGAGGCGGTAATCGTGTCTGCACTGGTGAGGTAAGTGTTCCCAACAACCTCAAAATACTCAGCCTCCACCTTAAAGTCCGCTCCAGTAGCGGTTCCAACGTACTCTTCATCGCCATTGGTCAACACCAATGCGCCACCGGTTGTTGAATATACATCCATCCACTCGTAGTGATCGCCCAAGTATTGGTCCCCGGAAATATCGCAGGTGGATTGTACCGTCTGAGTCTCCAGATCCCACTGCAGCAGCCAGGTGCCATCAAACGTGCCTGCACATCCGGGCAAAAGAAACAGAGAGAGCGCGGATAGAGCCAACGATTGTGATGTCACAGAATCCTCCAGAGTGGGAAATCTATACCAGGGAAACGCCTTCCGTCGATGTCGAAATGGTCAAGAAGTGGTAGCGTTTGTTCCTCGCGAAACGAATTATCACCAGCGACAGGACAGAAAACCGAATGAAACTGTACACAAAAATCTTGATCGGCATGGTGGTCGGCGTGGTCCTCGGACTGCTCCTTGGGCCCAACTCAGCATTCTTGCCCAAGACAGGGGTTCGGCTGGCGCCGTCCGCCCAGGTGACGAAAGCACCGTCCGGTGAGGCACAGCCACTGGCGAGCGGCCTTCGACTGGCACAAGTCCTGTCCAGTGAAAATGGCTACCTCGAAATTGAGTACACCCTCTCCCCATCGGACCTTCTCCGTCTCAAGTCCAATGGAATCGAAGAAGCAAAGGGAGCTGCACCCAATGTGCCGATGACCGGGTGGGTGAAAGACAAGGTTCCACAGGTCATTCATTACGCCCCCTTGGGTCAGACCTTCGTGGATGGTACCGAGTGGATTGGGCGCTTGTTTCTGGCGATCATCAAGATGGTCGTCGTGCCATTGGTGTTCTTCTCGCTTGTCGGAGGAATTGCCTCGTTGGGTGACGTAAGAAAGCTCGGACGCCTTGGCGGTAGAACCCTCGGCTTCTTCATGGGCACCACCGTAATGGCGCTCATCATCGGCGTGGGACTGGCCAACCTCATCAAGCCTGGAGAGCTACTTAGCCAGGAAGACCGAGATATACTGCTGGCTTCATATGGCGGAAATGCCAGCAGCACAGTGGCCAATGCGGCAGAAGCACCGTCTTTTGCGGACCAATTGGTGTCCATTGTTCCCACCAACCCCTTCCAGGCCTTGGCATCAGGAGACATGCTCCAAGTCATTTTCTTCGCCATGATGCTTGGAGTCGCGCTGACTTTCTTAAAAGATGACCGCGCCAAACTCGTCGTCGACCTGTTCGATCGCCTCAACGAGTGCATGGTCATGTTGGTTCACATCGCCATGAAGATCGCACCCTATGGCGTCGGAGCCTTGCTGTTCAAGGTGGTTGGAAACACTGGAATCAGTGTGTTGATTGCACTGGGCGTCTACGCACTGGTGGTACTCGCTGGCCTTCTCCTCCACCTCATGCTGACCTACGGAACCGTCGTGCGCATGGGGGCCAAGTTGCCCTTCCTGCCCTTCCTCAGTGCAATCAAAGAGGCCTTGGTGGTGGCCTTCTCCACTTCCAGTTCTTCCGCGACCCTTCCGGTCACGAAGGAATGCTGTGAGGACAACCTGAATGTCAGCGCAGAGACCACATCGTTCGTCTTGCCCTTGGGGGCTACGGTCAACATGGATGGTACAGCTCTTTACCAGGGCGTAGCAGCGATCTTCATTGCACAGATCTATGGCATGGACCTCACCCTAGGAGACCAGGTAACCATCGTGGTCTCAGCCACCCTCGCCAGCGTCGGTGCAGCGGGTGTACCAGGGGCTGGGATGATCACGCTTGCGATGGTCCTGACGGCCATTGGGGTGCCCACCGAAGGGCTTGCACTCATTCTTGGCGTCGACAGAATCCTCGATATGTTCCGAACTGCCACCAATGTTGTCGGGGACAGTACGGCCGCAGTTCTAATGGCCCGCCTCGAAGGAGAAGACCTCCGCATTATGTCGGATCAAGAGGACGCAAAAAATCCAGAAAAAGGTTTTGAGGGCCGGCTATCGGGCGGTCAGTCCTCTGTGAACATCGACACATAGCGTCGAATACTGATACCTTTCATCCCACTTATGGAGGACAACAGTCCCGGACATGTGGAACGTCATCAAACAACGTACCGGACACTGGATTCACCCCAGTATCCGCGCCGACTCAAACCTGCTCTTCCGAGTTCAGATTGGCCTTGTGCTCGGTTTGTTTGCCGGTGGGACTTCATTGATCGGCACGACCCTCGTGTATTTTACGACCGAAACCCACCCGTTTCCGCTGCTCCCGTTTATGGCCGCCGACGCATTATTGGTCACGGCTGGCTTGATGGTGCTCTCCAAAAAGTGGGTCACACCCGCCCTGATGACGATCACATTATTGGCAAGCGCCATGATGATATATGCCGCCTACCTCACTGGCGGGCTGGGCACCGCCCCACTCATGTCGTACCCGGTCAATATCATCTTGGCCTCCATCCTTTCGGGGCGGCGGACCGCAGCCGCTGTAGCCACAGCATGCATATTGTCACTGGTCGGGTTTTGGTACCTTTCCCACATTGGGCACCACTTCCCCGCAACTGAAGCGCTAAATAACGACGCTTGGGTCCTGGCCGGAGGGGGCGCGGTCGCCCTGGCTGGGGCAATCGTCTTTTTCACCATGGAGAGAAATGAGACGCGTCAGCTGAGCTACGAAGCAGAAATTGCTCGGCGAACCAAGGTGGAGCAATCCCTTCGACACGCACAGCAACGCCTGCGTATGGCAAAGACTGCTGCCGAAGCTGGTTCTGAGGCCAAAGGAGCGTTCTTGACTCAGATCAGCCATGAGATTCGAAATCCACTCACAGCGATCATGGGAGGCATCGACCTGTTGGCCCTTCC
>CAWVVG010000083.1:0-11262 GCA_963932775.1 uncultured bacterium | reverse complement strand
GCCAGTGTGATGATTGTTGCCTCCGCAGAGCGCGCCCGTGCCCTGGGACTGAAGCCCGTCGCTCGATTGGTTGCATGTGCGGCAGCAGGAGTGGACCCAACGGTCATGGGGTTGGGCCCCGTACCTGCGACCCAGCGGGCCTTAAAGTTGGCTGGATGGACGGTGGATGACCTGGATTTAATAGAGTTGAACGAGGCCTTCGCTGCTCAGTCCCTCGGGGTTATTCGAGAACTGGGCCTGGATGCCGCCAAGGTCAATGTGAACGGTGGTGCCATCGCCTTGGGCCACCCCTTGGGTTGCTCGGGAGCCCGAATACTCACCACGCTGATTCACGCAATGCACGCTCGAGGGGCCAAGCGTGGCCTCGCCACCCTTTGTGTGGGCGTGGGGCAAGGGGTCAGCACACTCATAGAGGCCATAGATGACTGAGAACACCTTTGAAAACGTAGCGATCATCGGAGCTGGGACCATGGGTCATGGCATCGCCCAGGTGTGTGCCATGTCGGGCATGGAGGTACGGCTATTCGACCTCGGCGAGGAGGCCCTGGGACGGGGCCTGGACAAGGTGCACAGCAATCTCGACAAAGGTGTGGAGCGGGGCAAGGTATCCGAAGAAATGCGGGCCCAGACTTTGATGCGCTTGGCTGGAACCACGGATCTTCAGACTGCTGTGGATGGTGCAGACTTGGTCATCGAGGCGGTTCCGGAGGTGCTGGAGCTCAAGCGAAAGTTGTTCTCTGAGATCGAGCCCTTGGTGGATGAGGGTACAGTCCTGGGTACAAATACTTCGTCTCTGAGTGTGTCTGAGATTGCCAAGGTGCTCGAACGACCGGCTCAGTTGGTGGGTCTTCACTTCTTCAATCCAGTTCACATCATGAAATTGTTGGAGGTCATCACACATCCCGGTACTGCGGATGCGGTGACCGACCGGATTCGTAGCTTCGGCGCTGAGATCGGAAAGGACTGCATTTACGTGCAGGACTTCCCAGGCTTTGCGACCTCGCGGCTGGGTGTGTGTCTGGGCATGGAGGCGATTCGCATGCTCGAGCAGGGTGTGGCATCTGCGGAAGACATCGATGCTGCAATGGTGCTTGGCTATCGCCACCCGGTAGGCCCACTCAAGCTCACCGATATGGTGGGGCTCGATGTTCGGATGCAGATTGGCGAGTACCTGGCCAAAGAGCTGGATAATGCGGCCTTTGAGCCGCCAGCACTCATGCGGGAAATGGTTGAAGCGGGCAAGCTCGGCAAGAAGAGCGGCGCTGGATTCTATGAGTGGAGCTCATAGGAAAACCGGGCTCTAACTTTCTGACTTAGCGGCCACCGGGCATCAACAGAATGTGAACCTGTCCGGCATCTGGTGTGGTCAGTGTGTTCCCTGGAGCACCGATTACGAGGTCTTGACGACCATCGTTGTTGATGTCGAAACCGGAGCGAATGAGTGCACCGAAGTTGTCGCCAGTGGTCCGGCCGTAGAAGTGTGCACCTGCAAAGTCTGCCGTGAGCAATGAGCCGATGATCTCACCACCGAAGAATAGATACACGTGGCCTTCACTGTCCGCGTCTCCCGCCCCTGGGGTTCCTTCGTCGGGAGCACCGATGATGATGTCTCCATAGCTGTCGTTGTCCACATCTCCAACACTGAGTCCAACACCAAAGTGGCTGGCCTCATCGGTTCCCTCGATGGTCAGGTCGGCGTGGGTGGTCTCGACGGCGGACCCCATGATGGAACCTGCGCTGTAAAAGACATGTACGGATTCGGTTCCCGGAGACGAGACCACCAGGTCAGCGGATCCGTCGCCATTGATGTCGGCCACTTCACTTGGGTTCCATCGGCCCACTTGGGCATCGGCAGTCTCACCGTAGATGTGGGCATCCTTGTCGAATTGTGCAGTCCGTACGGGGACGGGCGGACTGGAGCCGCCGGCCATCACGAAGATGGAGCCCGTCTTTGGGTCGGGGTGGTCGTCGCCATAAGCGCCGATGAGGAGTTCGTCGTAACCGTCGTCATCGAGGTCCCCACCACCGAGCTGTGAGCCTACGTAGTCGTAGGCGTGGCGCCCATCGACGCGCCAGTCGTTGTCTGTGAGCAGGTTGTAGTCACCATCGATCAGGGTCGCGCCAGAGAAGGCATAGACCTTGCCGGTGTCACCCACGGCATTCCAAGAGTCGGCATAGATGACCTCGACGAGCCCATCACCGTCCATGTCGAGGTGGTTGATCACGCGGGGGAAGTCATCGTCCGAACCGGTCCAGCGGATGCGGGCATCCAAACAGCTGACGGGTCCGGTCAGGGTCTCGCCGTCGATCAAGCACATGGCGTGACCATCGAGGGAATCACTCCCGGCCACGATTAGGTCGGCCTTGCTGGTTCCAACAATATTGACCTGGTGGGCGCCCAAGGTGCCCATATAGTTTCCTGCTGCGGAACCGGAGAAGCGTGCGCTGCTCACCGACAGTGGGTCTCCCGAGAGCGTCCAGGGAGTGCTTCCGTCGAGCATATAGGCGGCGCCCTCTTCATAGTATCCGCCAAGATCAGCCGCGATGATGAGGTCGGTGGTACCGTCACCATTAAAGTCGCCGCTCGAGATGCCGGACTCGTGTCCAAGGTGAATGGCGGTGTTGGCGGCGATGACGAGGGTTGAGAACCCCATCACCATAAAGTCATCCCGTCCACCGACGCAGTTGTCGTCGATGCCGTTCCAATACTCTGGTGAGGCTGGGCTCACATACGGATCCTCGTCGGCACAATCCAGGCCTCCATGCAGATCCGATTGGAAGCCGTCTGCATCCATGTCGTAATCGTCGTCGCCACCGCAGTCAGAGTCGATGCCGTCGTACCATTCATCGAGGGCTGTTGGGTTGATGGATGCATCCAGGTCGTCGCAGTCCAGGCCCCCGTGGTCGAGGCTGTCAAAGGAGTCGAGGTCGGCGTCGAAGTCGCTCAGCTCGTCACAGTCGGAGTCGATACCGTCGTACCAGGTTTCATCCATGCCAGGGTTCTTGTCCGGGTCCATGTCGTTGCAGTCGGTGGCATCACCGACGTAGCCTTCAGGCGCTTCGCACCGGAATACCGCTGTGGTCACGTTCCCGTATCCGTCGCCATCAAAGTCGCGGTGCCAGTTGCTTGAACCGTCGGCCCCTGGTTCGTCGACGATTTCGTCGCAGTCATTGTCGACGCCATCACAGGCCTCGATGGCATCCGGATTTATGAGTGGGTCCCAGTCATCGCAGTCCCCGCCCAGCTCAGTGTGCCCATCTTCGTCCCAGTCGCTCTCAAGGCATGGGTCGTTGGCACTTCCGGGTGTGCCCTTGTCGCCTCCAGGCAAAGTGGAGATCGATGCGCACCATACGGAACTGTATGCGGACGACTCCGGGTCGGTAAAGTCCATGTCCAGGCTCAACGATTCCCCCAGCTGAACTTCCCATGAAGAACTGTAGCTGAGGCTACCGATGAGGGTTCCATCCATGTTGATGGACAAGGTATCCGTAGCGTGGGTGAAGTTGAGCACAGCCCAGTCGTAAGGGAAGTCGACGACCACTCCGCCGTTAAGTTCGATGTCTTCGTTTACGCCGAAGACGGCGAAGTCACCGGCGGGGACAATGACCGAAGTGTCGATGGTGAAGCTTCCTCCACCATCGGCAATCTCCCATTGAATCAGATCGATGTCTGCTTCAGTGGTGTTGTGGACCTCAAAGTATTCCCCGTCCCACTCTGAAGTGTACAGCGGGGTGACCATGACTTCGGAGACAACGATGTCCCCGGGGAAGATGTTGTCTTCATCGATGAAGCCATCGCAGTCTTGGTCAATGAGATCCTGAACCTCGATGAAACCCGGAGCGATGGTATCCACTTCGTCGTTGCAGTCATCGCCGCCGTAGTCGACGTGATCATGCCCGTCCATATCGCTGTCGAAGTCGCTGAGTCCGTCGCAGTTGGTGTCGATGGCGTCGTATGGAATCTCTACGGCATCCGGGTGGATCGTACCATCCAAGTCGTTGCAGTCTGTCCCACCAGAGAAGGTGGCTTCGTGGCCATCGAGGTCGGCGTCGTAGTCGCTCAGCCCATCACAGTCCGAGTCGGTGCCGTCGTACCAGGTCTCAATGGCGTCTGGGAAGACCGTAATGATGAGGTCGTTGCAGTCGGTACCCACCGTGCTGTCCCGGGTACCGGTTGATTCACACATACACATCGGAGTGCCGGAACCAAAGCCGTCTCGGTCGGCATCCTCATACCAGTCTATACATTCAGCGGAGCCGACCTCATCGATGGATAGATCACAGTTGTTGTCGATTCCATCGCAGGCCTCGATTGCTGTGGGAAAGATGCTGGGGTCGCTGTCGTCGCAGTCTCCATCGGCCTCTGAGAATCCGTCGCCATCATCGTCGGCCTCGTCGGTCTCTTCGTCGATAAAGCCATCGCAGTCATTGTCGATGCCGTCGAACACTTCCACGGTGCCGGGGCTGATGGCAGCATCGGTCTCGTCGCAGTCGGTGCCACCATGATCGAGGTGGTCGTAGCCATCACCGTCCGCGTCGTAGTCGGAGGTCCCGCTGCAGTCGGAGTCGATGTCGTCGTACCAGATTTCGTCGGCACCTGGACTGATCTCTGGGTTGTCGTCGTCACAGTCGGTACCGAGGTGGTCGACGGAGTCAAAGCCGTCACCGTCCGCGTCGTAGTCGGAGGTTCCGCTGCAGTCGGAGTCGATGCCGTCGTACCAAACATCAACGACATCCGGGTGAATGGTGTCATCGATGTCGTCGCAGTCGCCGCCGTCAAAATCGGTAGAATCGTGCCCATCCCCGTCTTGGTCGTAGTCGCTTAGGCCATCGCAGTTGGAGTCGATGCCGTCGTACCAAAGGTCCTCAGCATCGGGGTAAATGGCCGCATCTTCGTCGTTGCAGTCATCGCCCCCGCCCACGTCCGTAATGAACCCGTCTCCATCGTTGTCCCCAGGAGGCAGTCCGACCATTCCGATCGAAGCATTGGGTGTGTCGGGATCATCGGAGATGATGATGATGAAACCCGCCAGAATTTGTGCACCGGTTGGGGTGTACAGGAGATTCAAAGTGACGGAGGAGCCAGACGCCAAGGTGTATGGCGGTGATGCATCCATGGAGAAGGATCCGGAATCGTCTGCCAGTATCAGGCTCTGGATTTCCAGGGGCGAGGCATCTTCAGCGCAGTCGTTGCTCAAGACAACGGATTGACTGACCGGTAGTCCAGCGGACGCATCAAGGAGTACGGATGGTGGCGTGATGATCAGGTTCCGACACCGGTCGGGTGGGGCGGCTGAATCATCCGGGCTGGGTTCACTGGTGTCATCCGAAGGTACGCTGGTATCTTCACCAGGGGGCGTGACAGTGCTGCCGCCAGTGTCCCCGGGATTTGGAACAGGATCCTTGGCGCAGCCGGCCAACAAAAGGCTGACCAGTAGGCAATTATGAATGGCATTGCGGAGCATTGACCCTGAAATCGTCCCTGAAATCGTCTTTCGACGAGCGTGTATTCATTATTTTTGGACGTTTCCCCTCGCCCAAAAATTTCCCATTATGACCGATTAGCGGGGTTGAACCCCGATCGCCAGCACTGCAAGGTAGAAGTTTTGACCTCGCCAAAACGAGAGCATCGCAACGGAGTGATTGTCCACTGTCGCAAGCAAACCGTCTACCCCAGGTATGGGGGTGTCTTGTAACTTTAGTAAAACATCGCCAATTCGAAGGCCAGCCATCGCGGCTGGGGAGTCCGGCTCGATGCCGACAATGAGGGCGCCACCGAGGGTGTCGGACGGTAGAGCAATGCCACGTTTGGTGAGTCGTTTTTGGGTCGCATCAACCATGGTTATTCCGGCCCATTTCTGACCCTGAGTGGCTCTCTTTTTGGTGTCCTTGGATGACTCAATATCTTCCGAATTTGTGGTCTTTATCGGAGTCAAAAAGGACTTTTTTCCCCGCTGTAGCTTGAGTTGCAGCGTGCTACCGACGGCGCGAGAGAGGATGAGGCCGCTCAATGCATTGCTGGTGGGCACCGGTTCACCATCCACGGCGATGATTACATCACCGCGTCGAAGGCCAGCTTTCTCGCCAGGACCTCGTGCAATTACCTGGGTTACCCGGGCCCCTGGCTGGGGCTTGGATGCCGTCGGGGTCGCATCCTCGGTCTGAATCCCAATACCCGCGTAACGAACCCGCCCATGCTCGATGAGCTCGGCAGCAATTCGGGTGGCCATTGACGAGGGGATGGCAAATGAGATGCCAGCATTGGCGAGGTTTTCTTTGTCCGGACTGAAGATGGCGGTGTTGATTCCCACTACTTCGCCTGCCGTATTGAACAGGGGTCCGCCCGACGATCCTGGGTTCACCGCTACATCCGTTTGGATGTAGTCCTGAATTTCATTTTGTCCGAGTCCTCGCCGCCCGAGAGCGCTCACGATGCCAGCCGTCACGGTAAAAGGAAAATCAAACGGATGGCCCACGGCGATCACCCATTGTCCGACGGCAAGGGTATTTGAGTCACCGAAGGTTGCCGCGTCGAATGGGCCATCGCCTTGTATTTGGAGCAGCGCGACATCGGTGCGAGGGTCGTGACTTACCAGTGTGGCCTCAAAGCGCCGCTGATCATGGAGGGTGACCCGAATGGCATGGGCTCCATTTACGACGTGGTGGTTGGTGAGCACCAGGCCTTTGGTGTTCATGATGACGCCACTTCCGGTAGAGACTCGCAATGCGTCATCACCGGCTCGGCGGGTCGGCAATGCGTAGTCTCGGGCCATTTGTTGAATCCCGGAAGCAATCAACGGGCCGCGCTCTACATGGATGTGAACGGTGGTCGGCAGGACCGCTTGGCTGACGTTCGCAAAGTCGGGTCCAATCGGTGTGGCCGAGGCGGTTGTCATTCCGACAAGCGGACTGAGGCAGAGCAGGAGTAGTTTGAGGCCATTGTTCATGTAGTAAAGCTTAACTGAAGCGGCGTGAGTGACGCGCCGTGATAGACTCCGAGGCCTGCCGAGGAGGGTCTTGTGGGTGACGATAGCTTTGATATCGCGGGTCTTATTGCTGAGGAAGTTGGTGAAGCGTTGCCCGCTGGGTATGACCACCCGCTGAGTGGAGTCCTGAAGCAGATTCGCAAGCGAATTGAGACTGCAGAGAACGCGTTTGTAATTCTCGGAATGCCGGTCGATGCGGAGAGCGATGACTTGCGAAAAGCGTATGTAGAGCTGGCCAATCAGCTTCATCCGGACAAATACAATGATGCCCCGGATGAAATGCGCGAACGGGCCACCGAGACGTTCGATAAAGTGCGCGAGGCTTGGGATGCATTGGAGACCGACGAGAAGCGCCAGGCGCACATCGATCATGTGATTCTCGGAAAGCCGACGGAAGATGAGCTGGCGATGGAAGAGGTCAAGGCCCTGTTGGATTCTGAGGCTTCTTTCAAGAAAGGCCTTGCAGCATTCAATGCCGGGCGGCTTTCGGCGGCACACAAGTTCTTTGAGGAGGCCGTTTCAGGGGCGCCCGAAGAACTCGAATTCTGTGCATACAAGGCCTACACCACCTTTGCGCTCAATCGGAAGACGGACCGAGAGAAGGCGGATAGCGCTCTCCAGGATCTACGGGACACCCTCGACGCCAACCAACACCAAAAGCGTCGCTTGGATGGCGGCTGGGTCTTGTTGGGACGGGCGTACCGGGAGCTGGGCGAAAAGGATGCGTCCAAGCGAGCCTTGGTTCAGGCGCTTCGGTTCAACCCATCCAACCCAGATGCACCGCGAGAGCTAAGGCGTTTGGAGGGAAAAAAGAGCGGCGCGAAGACAGAAGAATCGGATGAAAAGCCTGGATTCTTTAAGAAGCTGTTCGGCCGGAAAAAGAACTAAACCGCCTGCTGAGTTCGGCGGTGTGGCGTGGACCGGTACCGCAACAACTTCCGATGATCGTTGCGCCAGCATCTACCCACACTTCGGCGAGGTCTGCGTATCGGCGGGGTCCGTCGGTGGGATCGGTCCAGCCTATGCCCTCCTCGGGGGAGCCCGCATTGGCATAGACGCCAAAGGGCACGGATAGCCCCTGCAGAGCCGGTAAAAACCGAGAGATGTCGGCTGCTGGAATGCAGTTTACCAGGACGGCTGATGCTCCCATTCGGGCCGCTGCTTCAGCACCCCTGTGAACATCATCGGGGCTCAAGAGGTCACCGCTGGGGCCTGCGGTGAAGCTCAGCCATGTCTCAATGCCGGTCTGAAGGGCGCCCTCGAGGGCCGCTAGTGCCTCGGGAATGTGTGGAAAGGTTTCTACCAAAAGGAGATCTACGCCTGCACGAGCAAGGACGGTGGCCAAGGCTGCATGGACTGGGCCTGCGTCAGCAGAGGCGAGTTCGGGACGGTAGCAGTCCGCATGGGGCGCGATGCTTCCGGCGACCCGACAGCGGGCGTGGCTCTCACGGCCCGTCCGGGCCAGGTCAACCGCTTGGGCTGCCAGGGTGGCCCAAGTGGGGCCGACATCTGTGGGGCGGGTACGAAAAGTGTTTGTGGTGAGTACATTCGCGCCAGCCGCCGCATACTCGCGATGGAGGTCCGACACCGCCCCCGGAGCGGTCATCAGCGCCGCTGCACTCCACATGGGTGCTGGAGCGGAATGCCCTCGGGAAATCAGTGCTGTGCCCATCGGTCCGTCAAGAATCGTTATTTCCATGCGTGAATTGTCTCATGTTGGGCCCGTCGTCGCAAAACCTCGGTTATGACGCAGCCTTTGGAGGAAATATGATTCGACGGATTGCCGCCCTTCCTATTCGGGTTTTGAAGCGTGCACTTAATGCCATTGATGGTGAACGGAACGCCCCATCTCCTGCCCCACCCATGCCGACCGTGGTCGAGCCGAAAACGGCATCTGCGCCCTCTGTGAGTCCAACAGAGAAGCCGGCCCCCAAGAAAACTACCAAGAAAAAGCCAGCAACTGCGACCGCAAAGGCCACGAAGGCGGCGCCCAAGCGCTCCAAGGTGCAGGTGGACCCGCAAGAGACGCCGAACCCCAACGCAATGAAGTTCACGCTGAATCAGACCGTTGCGGAGACTGGCTCCTTTTCTTTCAATTCCGGTGATGAGAATATTGCCCATCCGATTGCTGCTGCCGTGGTGAAACTAGAGGGTGTAGTCAGCGTATTCGGAGTCAAGGATTTCATTACTGTGTCCAAGGCGGATGCATCCGACTGGCAAGTTCTGCTGCCGATGGTGGTAGACGCGATCAAGGGTGCTGCCTAGAATGTACGTTGTATGCTGACTTTAGGAGGCCAACGGAAATGCCACGGTTATTGATTTTGAGCCAAATTGACGGCGACCGGGTGTTCGAGCTTTCGGATGACACCACGATCATTGGTCGGGGTGACGATGCAGCCTTGATGTTGGCGAATGTTTCTGTCAGCCGACACCACGCGGAGATCGCGTTGAGTGAAACAACAGCCACCATCAAAGATCTTGGTTCGGCCAATGGAACCATGCTGAATGGGGAGGTCATTACGGAGGCCGTGCTCAGCAATGGCGATGAAATCATGCTCGGGAAATACAACCTCGTATTCGTCGGCGATGGCCCCGATGCTCGCTTCTATAAAGGCCGGTATGTCGAATACATGGTGAAGTACAGTGCGGCCCCACGCAGCTTCGATGACTCCACTTTTGCAATGTCACCGGATCAGATTCAGCAGATTCGAGCCGATGCAACCAAGGCCCGAACCGCACGCATGACCCTGGCTAAGAACAAGACTCGTTTTTGGCACCCAGAGGTGCAGCCATTGACCTTTGGCGACCGAGGGATGGTTCCGGTCGAAGGAATGTTCACTGGCGGGGTGGTCGCAGATGTCGGCTGGGATGGTAAAAACCACATCTTGACCAAGCAAGCCAGGTTGCTCAAGGTGATGGTCAATGACCAGGCGGTCAGCAGCCGAGCTCTCCGTTCCGGGGATCGTGTTCGGATTGGGAACACGACATTCATATACGAGGTTTAGTCGTCCGTCATGGGTTCGGTGACGACCTCACCGTTCTTCAGTACCCACTCAATGTCAGTGGTGTTTCGGATGTCTTCCCGCGGATCTGCATTCAGGATGATTAAGTCGGCGAGCTTCCCCGGTGTGATGCTTCCGAGGACGTCCTCCATACCGAGGTAGCGGGCCCCATCGATGGTGGCCGCCTTCAGAGCCTCAACTGGCGTCATCGCCCCGGGTCCAGCGAGGCCCCATAGTTCCCAGTGGGCTCCGAGACCTTGAAGTTGTCCGTGGGCCCCCATGGTGACAAGCACTCCATTGCGTGCCATTTTTGCGGCAGCGCGGGCCACCTCCTGGTGGTTCCAGTCGTCCGCTTGAGCACTCAGCCCGCCGCGTCTGGTCTTGGCGTCCAGGTCTCTGCGGTCCCAGTTTTTCAGCAGGCGGGCATCGTCGTAGGCGCCATCATGCTGATAAAAGTACAGCTCCCCGCTCAGCCCGCCGTAGGCCACGAGCAAGGTTGGAGAGTAGGCGGTGCCTGCACTGTTTTCGGTGGGACTGCCTGCCATGAACTGCTGCACATCGCTGTATAGCGGGGCATTGGGAAGGGCATGTTCCACAGCGTGAAACCCATCCGCCACCATCGATAGGTTCATCCAGAGGTCTCCACCGCCTTCTGCGACACAGAGGATTTCATGGGTGTTGCAGGCGTTTACGTACCATTGCCGCTCATCGCGTCGGCTCTGCTGGTAGACCTTGACGCTCTTGGCGCCGACGGTCTTGAGGCGCTTCACATGGCGGTGTGCGCTCTTTTCGTCGGGCGTTTCTGCATTTTCGTTGCCGAGAGCGCCGTACAGAATGTAGCCGGTCGAGTAGACCCGAGGTCCAGGGCTTAGGCCGGCACTCACTCGCTCAGCTTGGGTAAACACCAGGTCCGTGGACGCGCTGGGATCATGGACCGTCGTGACACCGAAGTCCAGATTTACACCGTATTGCCAGGGTGAATTGGGGACGATGTCCGCTGAACTGTAGTGGAGGTGAGCGTGAACATCGATGAGGCCCGGGATTGCAGTCTTTCCTGTGGCATCGAGAATCTTGGCGCCCTTGGGTACGGCCCCCCCGGCGGTGACCGACACGATGGTGTCTCCATCGATAACGATGGTTGCATCTTCAATACTTTCGTTTCCGTCCATCGGTAAGACGGTCGCGTGGGTGATGGCCACTTGGCCACTTGGAACAGCGCGGTCGCGGCTGTACCGAAGGGACCGTGTGCTGGTTGGCGCCTCAATCTGGTCGTC
>CAWVVG010000082.1:0-11266 GCA_963932775.1 uncultured bacterium | reverse complement strand
TCTCCCGGCTGCGTCCCCATCTGGGTTCTTAAAGGTCGACCCGCACGATGGTTGGCCCAGGGGTTGGGAGTCCTTTCGATACCCGAGGTGCTCCTGGATTTGCGCCTTCTCGGTGGCGTAGGCTGTTTTCGATACCCACAGGCCTACTCGGGTCACAATGGCACCTTCTGGCAGGGTGGCGCGGCGGTATCGAAAGTCGAGGTCTTCGGGCGTAAGGGTCTGGGACGCACGGTTTGGGACCAGGACACGGACAAAGGCCACCTTGTCGCCAATCTCGCCCAGGCGCGTGCCGGCATTCATACGGATTGCACCGCCCAGTGTGCCGGGTACGCCCGCGAGACACCCCAGGCCACCGACTCCGAGCGCATCGAGCTTGTGCAGCAGGACGGTGTTCATCATGCCGGCACCGACGAGGGCCAATCCCATGGGGCTACTGAGGCTGTCGCTCAGGCCCGAGGCTTGCTTTGGGTCCCGAAAGGCAAGGGCGCGGAAGTTTCCCTTGAGCCGAACGACGATCCCACGGATTCCAGCATCGGCCACCAACAGGTTTGAGCCATTCCCGAGCACGGTGACGGGGAGGTCGGTGTCCAACACAGCCGCCAGCATGTTCTCATCCAGCGCATCGACCATCAAGTCGGCAGGTCCGCCCACACGCCAATACCCATGCTTGGACAAAGGAGCGTCTTTGACAGGCTCCATGCCGGCCATGCTCAGCTTCAGCGATGCGCCGGCAAGCTCCCAACTCATTCGGAGGGGATGTCCAGAATCTTGCTGAGGATGCCAGAGTCCCCTTGGATGGCGACCCGGTGCGTGTAGAATTCGAGTCCGCGGGCACCACCGAGTTCTTCTCCACCGCCCGCTCGACCGGGTCCACCGTGAAGGCAGTTGGGCAACACCATGCCTGGAGGAAAGGTCTCATCGGCCACTTTTGCAGTGACGGCGAGGACTCGGCCATTCCAGGGCGCAGCGTTCATGAGAAAGCGCTTGAGCCACTTTCTGTCGTCGGTGTAGGTGGCGCTCACAAGAGAACCGCCGCCGAGGGCCACCAGTCGTGCGGCTTCCTCGGGTTCACCGTTGTAGGGGATGACCGTCGCACAAGGTCCGAAGACCTCATATTTGTGCACATCCGGTGCAGAGTCGGCATTCTCGGCCCTGAGCAGTGTCGGGGCCACATAAAAGCCCTTTCCTTCGGGAGCGCCTACACCCGTGACGGGGTCAGAGCCGCCGCAGACGATGGTGGTGGACGCGGCGAGGCGGTCGATACCGGCACGCACATCCTTAAGTTGGTTTTTGGTAGCAACTGGGCCCATTCCGACGCTCTTGTCCGCGGTGTTTCCGATGACGACCCGAGAGAGGTCGTCGGAGATGGCCGCTACCAGATCATCGGCCCATTCTTCTGGAACCATGATTCGACGGACTGCGGTGCACTTCTGACCCGTCTTCTGGGTCATGTCTTTCACGATGTTTCGGACGGCAAGAAACCACAAGTCCGAACCGGGTCCGGCCTTCGGGCCGAGGACAGCGGCGTTCAAGGAGTCCGCCTCGATATTGATGGGAGTAGAGCCCTTGGTAAACGCGTCCTTGCCTCGAAGATAGCCTGCGGTGTCTGCAGAGCCGGTGAAGGCGAGGGTGTCGTGGGCGCCAAGGTGGTCCAGGAGGTCCCCTGCAGATCCGCAGATCAGGCTGTAGGCTCCCTTGGGCAAGATGTCGGCATTCACGATGATCTGACTCATGCGCCAAGCGAGCCAAGATGTGGCCGTTGCAGGCTTGGTGACCACGGGCATGCCGGCGAGAATCGAGACGGCTACTTTCTCGAAGGTGCCCCAGGCGGGAAAGTTGAAGGCGTTGATGTGTACCGCGACACCTGGCCGCGGCATGCGCACATGGTGGGCGACAAATCGGGCCCGGGACAGCCGGGTAGGTTTGCCGTCGACAAGCAGGGTCTGATCGCCCAATTTCTCGCCCAGGCGGGCGTAGCTGGCCAGGGTTCCGGTGGCGCCGTCGACGTCAAATTTGGCATCCCCTCGAGTTCCGCCGTTGTTCTTCTCCGCGATGTCGAGCAGTTCCTCGCGGTACTCGTGAAGCGCGTTGGCCATTTTCTTCAGCAGGTCTCCGCGCTGAGCAAAGGTCATCGCTCGCAGGGCGGGGCCGCCCACGGTGCGGGCATGGTCGAGGGCCGCAGCCATGTCGACGCCTTCGGTGGTCGTGGCTGCCACGGCCTCTTCAGTGGATGGATTGACCAGCACAACGGGTTCGCCGGTGCCCTCGACCCATTGGTCCTGAACATATGAGGAAAGACGGATCATGAAGCCTCCCAAGGTGGGGGGCCGTTTAACCGATTACTGGTGCCTGTCGCCGGCTTTCAGAACAGGGTGTTTGCCGCCAGCAGGTGTTCCTCGCTGACAATCCGCCTGGCCAGCCCACCTTCGACGGCCAGTTTTGCGATGTTCGTGTTGGCGGATCGCAGTTGACGGCTCACGGCAGCAATGAGGGCACGGCGGAGGGCGCTGCCAACATGCGAAGCCTCTTGTTCAAGCACAGTGATGGCATCTTCGGTACGCATCTCCCACAACTCCACGGGCCCCTTGGCCCGAAGTGAAGCCGAGCGGGAGGTGATGCCAATCAAGCCTGAGAAGCCAACCAACGTGGTTGGTTGAAGCTGGGCGACTTCTACCGGAAGGCGCTCCGCAGTCGTTCGAACCACCCTGACTGTGCCATGGGTGAGTACCCACAAGCGATCGGCGCTGTCGCCTTGGCGGCAGATCTCGACGCCATCGTAGACCCGGCGCTCGAACATGGAGAGGAGCTCGCCGAGGGTGGTCTCATCGATTCCGGCAAGTCCACCGAGGGTGGCCAGTTGTGCTGCAGGATCAGTCATGGTTTATCACCGGTGCAGTGGTCGGAATTCCGAAGAACTTACTGAGTGCATTCTTCAGTCCGCCGCTGCGTTGGGCATCGAGCAAGACGCTGAGGCGAACGTTGGTTTCTTTTACGCGGCGGGTCAGGTGAGTGACCACTGCACGCTCGATGGCTTCCGCCCCTGGGTGGCCGGACTGGGCCAGGTTCAGGTAGGCGTTCCATGTCAAAACAGCGACAATGCCTTCCGAACTACCCACGATATCCGCGGCACGGGGCAGGCCACTAAAGAAGGCGCCCTCGCCTACGAGGCTTCCTGGCTCGAGGGTCGCGACCCGGTAGCGGTGATCCCCTTCGCGAACGAAGACCTCTGCGGTCCCGGTCAGTATTTCCAGCAAGGCACGTCCGCCGGCGCCATCGGCGATCAAAGTCTGCCCCGATGTGAATGGCCTGGTCTCGAAGCGGAGAGCCAGGTCAGTGCGAATCGCAGGGTCTACGTCCGCCAGTAAAGGCGAACGGAGGAGCATCTCAACCATGTCCGGAAGGGCGGGCATGACACGTCCTAACCACAATTCCCCTTGACGCTTGAGTGATTGGTTCAAAGGTTCTGTATGTCGGCCGGCGGCGGGTTCTTGAGGGGATCCGCCGACCGGCTTTTTTTATTGGGCTTCGGCCGGTTGTACGGCTTCATCGAGCGGTGAAGAAAAATGCTTGGTCAACCAGTCCTGGATGTCGTTCACGATCAGGAATATCGCTGGCACCAAGAGCAGAACAATGAAGGTGGCAAAGAGCACGCCGAAGCCCAGGCTGATCGCCATGGGGATCAGGAATCGAGCCTGCATCGAGGTCTCGAAGATCATCGGTGCTAAGCCAAAGAATGTGGTCAATGAGGTCAGCAAGATCGGTCGGAATCTGCGCTTCCCTGCCATCTGAATCGCATCAATTGCGGAGTGGCCTTCGGTTCGGGCTCGGTTGGCGGCATCGACCAAGATCAACGAGTCGTTCACCACCACGCCAGAGAGCGCCACAATTCCAAACATGCTGATGATGTTGAGGTTGAATCCCATCACGAGGTGGCCCAGGAAGGCACCAACGATGCCGAAGGGAATCGCAGACATGATAATTATTGGCTGAAGATAGCTGCGGAACGGGATGGCCAGGAGTGCATAGATACCGACCAATGCGATCAGGTAGTTTTTACCCAGCGAAGCGAAGCTCTCTGCTTGCTCTCTCTGTTCTCCTGAGTAGCCAATCTCGAGCCCGGGATATTTTTCCACCAGTGCAGGAATGTCGTTGGCGTTGATGGAGTCCTTCACAGGCTGTGGGGACGCCGCTTGGGGAGACAGTCGTGCCTTGACGTTGATCGTTCGTTTTCCGGCCTCCCGTTGAATGGTGGTGGGCGATCGGTTCCGTTCAAAGGTGGCCACATCTCCAAGGGCGACGCTCTGCCCAGTGGGGGTCCGCACCTTGAATGCATGGAGATCATATTCACTGGTTCGCTGGCTGGCTGGCAGGCGAACCATCACTTTGACCTCATCTCGGCCAACCTGTTCTCGGAGGGCCTCGGCACCGAAGAAGGCGGACCGCAGTTGGGACCCGACGGAGAGGGAACTCAATCCCATGGTTCTGGCAGCATCGGTCAGGTGAAAGTCCAGTCGCGGCTTGCCTGCAGACAAGCTGGATTCGAACTGAGTCAAGTCATCATACCCCCGAAGGCGAGCCATCATGTCGTCGGAGGCTTCTTGGAGAACCTCCGGCAGCGGGTGTGACATGCGAAGGTCGACTGCAGCCCCAGCGTTGGGCCCCCAGGCATCGTTGAACGAAATGGCCTCCAACCCAGCGATCTCTGGCGTGTTCTCCGCCCATCGGGTCGTGAAGGTCTTCGCACCGTAGTCTCGTTCATCGGACTCGACCAAATAGACCTGGATGCCCAGCAGGTGCGAGCCAACTGTCCTGTTTTTGGGTCCCGGTCCGTCCACCACCGGCGGTGAGCCAACGGTGGTGTAGACGCCCTTTACCGTGTCTGGGCCCAGTTCCTCTATGGTCTCTTTAAGGGATTTCTCGAGGGCTTCGCGGACCAACTCCGTGTTTGCGGTGGGGGCACCATAGGGCAGGCGGGCACTCGCACCCACGAGCTCGCCTTCAATGTTGGGCATGAAGCTTGTGGGCAAGAACTGGCCACCCACGAGCCCGACAGCAAAGAGGAGGATGGCGATAGCAGCGGCTGTGACGGTGTACCGTTGGTGGACCACACGCTCGAGTACCCGCGCATAACGACCATTAATGAAGCCCTTCAGCTTGCCATTCATGAAGCTCCGGAGACGGTCCATTCTCCGCTCCATCCGACCGATAACTCCAAGGCCTGGCTCGTTGGTGTTCAGGTGGGCCAGGTGTGCAGGCAACACAAAGAAGGACTCGATGAGCGAGAACAACAACACGCTGCAGATGACGGCAGGCATGATGCGGAACAGTTTGCCCATGAAGCCAGGAACAAAGAACATGGGTCCGAAGGCGACCATGGTCGTGAGGATGGCGAAAGTGACAGGCGTAGCCATTTGCTGGGCACCACGTATGGCCGCCACTCGCTTCTCGACCCCTTCTTCAATTAGAGCGTACGCCGCCTCTCCGACGATAATGGCGTCATCGACAACCATACCCAGCGTCACGATCAGGCTGAACAAGCTGATCATGTTGATGGTCATGTCCAGGCTGGGCATCAGCAAGAACGAACCCATGAAGCTGATGGGGATTCCTAAAGCGACCCAGAATGCGAGGCGGAGATTCAGGAACATCGCCAGCACACCGACCACCAGTACCAGGCCCAGTCGACCATTTCGAACCAGGAGGTTGATGCGTGCGTCCAGCAGTCGGGATTGGTCATTCCAGTAATGAACGCCTAGGTTCTCAGGTAGACTCAGTGCGAACTCGTCCGAGACCTCTCGCGCTGCAGAGGTGACACCACGGGGCGTCTCTGAACCGACCTGGTAGATGCTGAGCTGGGCAGCGGGCTTGCCGTTGTACAGGGTGCGTTGGTCGTTGTCTGCATACCCGTCGGTGATGGCCGCGATGTCGTTCAATCGAAGCAGGCCACCTGAAGGGCTATTTCGAATGACGATCTGACCGTACTCGGCGGCGGTACGGCGTCGATCCGCTACTCGCATCAGGATTTCCCCGCCTCGTGTCTCGACTTCTCCGCCAGGAAGCTCCAGGGAAGCTGAACGAATCGTCATCGCGATCTGGTCCAGGGTCATGCCGAGGCCTTCCAGGGTTTCCCGAGGTATCTCGATGCTCAATTCTCTGGGTGGAACACCCTCCATCTCCACTTTGGTGATCCCATTCGTGGCGATGAGTTTACCTTGGAGGCGGCCCGCCACAGCGTGCAGCGTGGGGATGTCTGCTTCACCGGCAATGATGACGCTCATCACCTTCCTGGCTTGCTTGAACAGGTTCACCGTGGGCTGTTCGGTCTCCTCTGGAAAGGACTGGATTCGGTCTACTGCGGACTTTACATCGGACACGACCTGGTCCCTGTCTGCATCGATCAGAAGCTCTGCCCAGACCACGCCCACACTCTCATTGGAGCTACCGCCGACCCGCTTGATGCCATTGAGTCCACGGACTGCTTCCTCGATGGCCAGCACAACACCTTGTTCCACTTCCTCTGGGCTGGCCCCGGGGTAGGCAACGGAGATGGTCACCATGTCCAGCTCAAACTCTGGGAAGACCTCTTGCTTGATGGTGCTCACACCCAGCAGTCCGGCGACCAGGATGACCACCATCAGCAGGTTTGATGCTACCGGGTTTTGTGCCATCCATGCGATGGGTCCTGAATCTTTCACTTGGTGCTCCCAGCCACCGTGACCGGCAGGCCTTCGAGTGGCATTGAGAGGGCGCTGATAATGACTTCATCGCCATCTTCCAGGCCCTCGTCGACAAGAACCGACTCTTTGTCGCCACCTGCAATGTGGACCTGTCGAGGGGTGAGCACACCATCCGCATTGACCCAGACTGTGTCTCCATCGTAGACCGCTACACGAGGGATCTGAAAGACCTCGGTGGCCAAGAGGCCCTCGAAAATAACCTCCACATAGGCTCCAGGTAGAAGCGGGATTCGGTTGTTATCTTGGTCGAAAGGACGCTCAATGGAGACCGTGACTTGGGCCTGGCGGGTGGCACTGTCCAGGGCGCCACCCAGTTGAAGGGCCACGCCTTCGTACTCGAGCTGTCTCCCTTGGGAGAGCCTGTGGATGACCCGCGCCTTTGAGCCGGTTCCATCCCGTGCTTGGAGTTGGAGAACGTCGAGCTCCCCAAGGGAAAGAGACACGTTGATCCACAGCGCGTCGGTACCGACCAGCGTGGCGACTGCTGCACCGGGACCGACCACCTGCCCCAGGTCGATGTTCTTGCTGACGACTACGGCATTGAAGGGTGCAGTGAGGCGGGTGCGATCGAGGTTCAGCTTGGCCGCGGCCAAGGCACTTCTTGCCGCGATCAACGACTGTTCAGCAAGGGCAAGATGAGGTTTTCGCATCGCCAGATCTGAGGCTGGGGATGCATCGTCGTTGAGGAGTGCCCATTCTCGTACGGCAACCTGGCTGCGTCCATTCTCGAGGGCCAGGTCAAGTTCCGCCCGCTGGGTATTGCTCTGGGCTTGCTCGACAGAGGCTCGGTAGTCCCGGGACTCAATTCGAGCGATCACCTCGCCCCCTTCAAAGCGACCTCCGGGCATCAGTCGTGGGTCTGTGCTGACGATCTTTCCACTCACCTGAGGGACCACGGCGACCTGCTGGGCCGCCACCACTGTTCCGGTTCCCCGGACTGGGATGGGGCGGTCGGTCTTCTCGAATGCGATGGCTTGCACGAGGATGGGCTTGGCCGTCGCACCGGTCTTCTCAGCCGGACTCTTTGAGGCGATCATTCCGGCGGCTAAAAGCACGCCGCCAATGATGATGGCGATGGGTGTGACGATGTTCTTCTTTGGGGTCATGGGGAGTCCTCCACGGTGGGCAGCCAGGTGCCCCCGAGAGCGGAGTGAAGTTGAATTCGTGCGAGCATCCGGCCCCGTCGTGCATCAACTTGGGAGAGCTGGGCAGCCTGGTTTGCGGTTTGGGCGGCCAGCACGGATAGGTAGGGGGTCAGCCCTCGAAGATAAAATATGCGAGCTTGGTCGAGCGCGATTGCTGCGGCCTCAGCCTGCCGGTTCACTGCCTCGAGGGTCTGGATTGCCGCGGAGTCGGATGCGATGGCCGCCTCCACTTGCTGGACGGCGCTGAGTACAGCTGCCCGCAACTGAATGGTAGCCACGTCTCGACCAGCTTTGGCGGCCTTGATGCCCGCGTGGGTTCGCCCGCCAGCAAACAGGGGTACGGTAGCGACCGCCCCAACTCCCCAAGTATCCAAGTCCTCGGTGTCATCGAGGGTGAGGTACTGCCGGCCGTATTGTCCGGTGAGGGTGAGGGTAGGAAGCAGCGCAGACACCGAAGCATTGCGCTTGAGGCGGGCCGACTCCAGTTGGTGAACCGCTGCCTGAATGTCGGACCGATCGTGCACCAAGCGGCTCGGAGAACCGATGGAAGGGGCAGGCCCCAGAGCGGGGAAGTCGTCAGACTCAGGAAGATCCGTCGAAGGCGCAAGCCCGATGGCGATTGCAACCCGACCGTGGGTGGCGACCCTGCTGGCGATGGCCCTGGGGAGCATCGCTTCGGTTCGGGCGACCTGTTGTCGTTGTTGGAGGACATCGATGGCGGTGCCTTCACCGTTCTCGTATCGAAGCTCGACCAGCTCGAGCAGTTCCCGTGCGGATCGAACTTGGTCTTCGATGATCTTCACTTGCTGGCGTGCGGCTACAAGATCGTACCAAGCTGAACCAATCTGACCCGCGATTCCTCGCATGCCTGCATCGCGATTGCGCAGTGCAGCCCGAGCGTCTTTGTGTGCGGCCAAGGTACTCATGGTCTGGCGGCCGAAGACGTCGAGCACCCATGACCCCTTGAGCATGGTGCTGCTGGAGCGGTAGGTTTCGGGAAGAGCGGCCGTGGAGCCACTAGAAAAGTCTGGGACTGTGGTGGGGTCAATGCCGGTCGCTGTGGCGAGCCCGCCGAGCAACGCCCCCAGGGATTCAAAGGCGCTTCCGTAGTCGGGCATACTGGCCGCTGCTGGGTTGAGCCCCATGCCATCGGTGGGCGCCTCTTGGGTTGCGACTTCGAATGCGACGGAAGGCAAAAGCCCGCTGATAGCGGACCCGGTCCCGGCCCGGGCCAGCTGTACTCTGGCGTCAGCAATCAACAGGTCCGGATTCGCAGCAAGCCCTTCCTTCAGTACCGTTCTAAGTCCCGGATCTTCGATTTGACTCCACCATGGTCGCAGACGCTGTGCCGGTGTTTCATCGCCGTACCTCGCGAAGGCAGACACCATGCTTTGGGCTTCATCTTGGGCAGGACCAGCGTACGCTATGCCCATCAGGATTAAGAGGGAGTTCATGAGGTCTTCTCGGGTTCGATGCCGGCCCACAGAACGTCGATCACTTGGGAGACATAGGTGTGGTCAGAGCACTTTAAGGCTGTGTCAGCAAGAATGGTCTCGCGAAATGGGCGGCCCGCGAGCATACCAAGGAAGGCCACCGCCATGACGTGGGGGTCGAAGGGACGAACCCGCTGCTGCTCGATGGCCAAACGAAACCACTGAGTCAACATTTTCCGCCCCTGAATCGGTGGAGAGTCTTCGCCGCTCATATGCTCGGCTGGATTGAGCCCAGCAGCATGACTCATGGCCATGCATGGAACCACACCCCGCATCACGGTGAGGATGGCTTCGCCCATCTTGATCATCTGTTCCCGGATGGGCTCATCGTTCGGCCCTTGCTCCAGCAATTTGGTGATGGGGTTGTCCCTCACGGGCCGGCTTAGGGCCTCCAGAAATAGCTTCTCTTTGGTTCCAAAGCGCTTGAACAGGGCGGCCTGAGACATCCCAACCCGTTCGGCGATGACCGTGGTGGATACGCTCGGACCAAGCTCCAGAATGCAGGCTTTGGTCGCAGTAAGAATGTCTTCATCGGTGAACTGTCGCGGCCGCACATCCCCCCCCACAAAGTTAGTGTTCAGACACTTACTATCATGAGGAGCGTGTGGCTGACAAGCCGATGTTGGATGATAGGCGCTATTTTTTTAAGGCCACGCTGGATGCAATCAGCTCAAACACAATGTCGGTACCGGCCTGTTTTTCCGGAATGATTTCTTTGTTGACCGACTCGCTCTCAAAGTGGGCAACCATCTTGGCGTCGACCTTGGTGGACTTTACCAAGCCCTCGATGCGGGCAATCTTTCCGGAAGCGTCCTTTGCGACCACAAAGCGATGGGCCTTGGTGCGGACCCGAATGCTCTTGTCCCCTTCCGCCAGTACCAGCCAGCAGCCAGCTTTCTGGCACACGTCAGCGACGCGGCCTTCAACCAGGATGGTTTTTCCATCGTAGGTTCCAGGGTTCTTGAGAAACTCCGTCGAGGCAATCGGCGCATCAGAGAGGGTGAACTCTTCACCGAAATGAGTCCAATTGTCGTCTGCGAATGCACCGTTAGAAAGGGCAAAAAGGGCGATTAATATGGCGGTTTTCATGGGGCCTCCTGAGTGGGGGTGGCCCGTAACCGAAAAGCGTTAACCAGCGAGAATCTTTCTTAGCTGAGTAGTGCTTACATTGGCCCCACATAAAACGATGGCCACCGTCTTATTTTGATACTCGGAGGCCAGCTGTTGGTATCCAGCGACGGCCACGCCAGCCGCTCCCTCGATGAGCATGTGGTGGGTGCCGATGATGTGGCGCATGGCGGCTGCTATGTGCGCTTCGCCCACAAGTACGGTCCGGTCGACCACTTCACGGCAAATGTCGAAGGTGATGGCCCCAGGCTCTATTCCTCCTGCGGTGGCACCGGACAGAGTGGCTCGACAAGGAACATCAATGATTGCCCCGGCCTCCAAGCACCGGTGCATGGCCGGCGATGCCGCTGGAGAACAGCCGACCACCTCCACATTTGGCGCGACGGCCTTCAGGTATGCGCCCACTCCGGAGATGAGGCCACCACCGCCCATGGCGATGAACACCGCATCCAGGCTGGGGAGTTGCTCCATTAGTTCAACCCCGATTGTGCCTTGTCCAGCGATGATGGCGGGGTCATTGTAGGGGGGCAGGTATGTGCGATCGCTCTTGGTTGCAATCAAGCGAGCATATTGTTCGGTGTGGAGGCGGTCGTCTCCTACCCGTTCGATGGGGACGTTCATCCGTGAAATGGCTTCTGTCGTGTCGTCGTAGCCTTCATTGGGAACGAATACCGTGGCTGGAACACCGAGTTTTGAAGCTGCGCGGGCAACTCCGAGACCATGGTTTCCGCTGCTCGCGGTTACCACGCCTCTCGAGCGGGTC
>CAWVVG010000081.1:0-11323 GCA_963932775.1 uncultured bacterium | reverse complement strand
ACCCATTCCCAGACACACCCGAAGATCTCGCCCGCACAGAACTCCTCAGCGACAAGGGGCGTTTGCGCATGCAGTTCTCTCCGGTGTTGCCTCCCGATACGGAGGACCGCACAGTCAGTGAGTTCGCGGCCGCCCACCTGGGCTCAGAGGCTGCCGTCATGTTGCTTGATCCCATCGTGGCGGGCATCTATGCAGGCGCGCCGGACCAGCTCAGTGCGCGGTCCGTACTGCCACAGTTGGTCGGACTTGCCGACCGGGGTGGCCGTGTGTGCGATGCCCTGACAGGGCAAGGACAGGGGCGACTCGGGAAAGGCTCCATGGTATCTATTTCCGGTGGACTCGGAACCCTCATTGAGGCCCTCTCAGAGGCACTCGGCGACCGGATCGAGCTCAACCGCAAAGTCACAGAAATCGTACCCACTGGCGACACCTGGCAGGTCAGCGTTCACGATGGTGAGGTCATCGAGGCCGATGCAGTCATCTTCACAGTTCATGGGCCCGCCGCACAGACGTTGCTGGGCCCCATCGACCCCACTCTACGGGATAACCTCGGCAAGATTCCTTCAGCCCCAGTGGCCGTGGTGAACCTTGGCTTCGCTCCCGATGCGGTCCCCCACTCCCTCGATGGATTTGGATACCTGATCCCGAGCTCCGAGGGTGGCTCCGTCTTGGGAGTAAAGTGGACCACGAGCATCTTCCCGAACGGCCGCGCTCCCGACGAGCACACGTTGATGCAGGTGTTCATCGGTGGCACCCGAGATCCGGCACTGGTGAGCAACCCCGAGGCTCTGCTTGACGCGGCCTTGGCAGAGGTCCGTCAGACCTTGGGAATCGTCGACCCCCCAATCCATGTTCGGGTGTTCCAGCACTGGGCTGGTATTTCTCAGTACACCCGCGGTCATAGCGTGCGCGCCACAGCCATCGAGGAAGCGATCAGTCGCCACTCAGGGCTCTACCTGGCCGGCACCTCTCTGCATGGTGTGGGCATCAACGCATGCACAACCGAGTCCACCGCTGTGGCCATGAAGGTTGTCCAGAACTTGAGAGAGGCTCAGCCCCCCTCACTCCAAGTCGTCGCCCAATCCGGCGTCTGAAAGTAGGCCCGCCTTTACGGCCAAGAACCACCGAAAATACAGCCCAAGAAAAATGGTGGTGGCTGCAAAAATAGATCCGAGCATGGTCTCACCCAAGACCAGACAACGCGCAGAAAAGAGCGCACAGAAAACCAGTGCTGTTCCAATCATGATCTTGTGAACGTGAATCAGTGCCATGCTTACTCGAAGAAAAGTCCTTCCATCTCTCTCCAGAGCTCATCGCCGAAGGTACGGAAGTTGTGGGTTCCCACAAAGGTGAAGCCATCGTGGAAATTTATCTTGTACTTGCCACCGCCGAAACCATCGGCGATGAAACGATTGGGGTCGGTCAAGAGGTCCGGAACCTCGGATAACGGCCAGCGACCCAGCCCCTTGAACCGAATCGTATCCGCAACTGGCTCCATGACGTACAGCGTCGCGGTGCTGGCCCCCAGAGACTTGAGGAATTGCTGTTGAAGAACGGACTGTTCTCCCGGCTCATCCTTGGCAAGACACAGCACGCGTCGGATGTGTTCCTCATAAAAGGGCCAAAGCCAGTCCACAGTCTCTCCTTTCCTGAACCCCTATCCCATGACACCCCCTCGTCACCCCTTCTTAGCTTGACAGGGACAAGGGCTTGCATAGATAAGGCTCCACCGAGGGCGAAGCCTTCACCTAGGGAGGGACATGGCCGAGTCGATGCCAAATGCCGATGGACTCGAAGTGTCCCACACATTTCTTGGCGACCTGTGGTCCCTCGGAAAGCCGCGTTTGAGTTCGTTGGTCATCTTTACTGCCGGTGGTGGAATGTTCCTCGCAGGCGGATCTCCAAGCATATCGACCGTGTTGGCAGGTATGTTCGGCACCACCCTTGTGGTGTGCAGTGCCAACAGCTTGAACAACTACATCGAGCGCGAGTCGGACAAGCTCATGACTCGCACACGCACACGCCCCCTCCCTGCAGGCCGGATGCAGCCCTGGATCGCTTTGGTCTACGGGATCGTGTTGCTGAGCATAGCCTTGCCATGGATGGTCCTGAGCACCACAGCCCTGGCAGCTGGCCTCGCTGCGTTTGCCTGGGTGGTCTATGTATTTGTCTATACGCCCATGAAGCGACGAAGCTGGCTCAGCGTGTTGGCTGGCGGGCTGGCTGGTGCAATGCCTCCACTGATCGGCTGGACCGCAGTCCGCGGAACCATCGATCCCGGTGGTCTCGCACTCTTCCTCATTCTTTTCATGTGGCAGTTGCCCCACACCTTCGCCATCGGCCTGTATAGAAAGGATGACTACGCAGCGGCAGGATTGAAGGTGCTTCCTACCGAGCAAAGCGATGCCATCACTCGGCAACACATCATGACCTGGACGGTTGGTCTCGTGGCTTCCAACTTCTGGGCAGTGCACCTTGGCATGGGCGGCGCCCTTACCTTGGCCGGCACACTCGGGCTGGGTGGGGTGTTCTTATGGAAGGCCTGGACAGGTCTCAAAACCGAAGGCGGCCCCATCTGGGCGCGGAATCTTTTTCTCTTTTCACTGGTGTATTTGAGCGGCATGTTCGTGCTCATGGCACTGGACCACGTGATCTAAGTACCACTCGCAGATAGAATAGGGCCGTGATGCTACCCTCCATGAACCTGCGTTCCGGTGGCCTGTGGGCCGGGATCGGACTGCTGGTCTGTGTACTCTGGCTATTCCACCCGATGCTGGCTGAGCCTGCAGGCATTGTCTTGGGCGATCCCCACACCGACGCCATTCGTGGCGCATGGGGCTTCAATCACTTGGGCAGCTCGCTTATGGCCGGGGAATCTCCTTGGAGTACCACCCGACTGAACTTCCCAGCGGGAGTTCAGTTGATGGTACTTCCCCTTGCCTCGGGTCTGATGTTGATGCCCTTGAGCATCGTCGACCCCATGACCGCCTGGAACACCTCAGTACTGGTGTTGGTTTTCTGCAGCGCACTCTCACTGGCCTGGCTCACCCAGGTCCTCTCAGGGAGCTGGGCCGCTGGCTTTTTGTCCGGCGTTGTACTGCTCTCTCAACCCATGATTCACCACGCCATCGCCGATGGAACGGCCGAACACGTCGCCCTTTGGGGCATCCCCTTGTTCATTGGAGCCGCTTGGCTGGCCTTGGCGGAACAAAGCCCAAAGTGGGGCGTCATGGCCGGATTTCTATCCATTGTAGTGGCCTTGGATAGCCCCTACCATGGCCTGTACGCCCTGGTAATCGGAGCCATAATCCTTCCCTTCGCCATCCGCTTTGTTCGCGGCCGTGAAGTAGACCTCGCCCGCGCTGTGGGAGCCATGGCGATTGCCAGCATAATCGGAATCGCCATTGTGCTGTATCTGTATGCACAGTTTGAAGACGGCTCTAACCAGACCCAAGATGCCGCCATTCTGCAGCACTCCAATGCAACCGATATGCGACTGTGGTGGCACCACCTGAGCCTGGGAAGCAACACTCGAGACCCCACAAGGCCTCCCACCATAATCCCGACGGCAATCCTTTCGAGTACAATTTTACTGAGCATAGTCGGCGGACGCCGCTCCCTGCCGTGGCTCGTTTCAGCCACCGTAATGCTTGGCCTAAGCTTCGGTCTACGAACCGAGACCATTCAACACTTGAGTGCTTGGCTGGGCGAGTCCGGCGGAGTCATGGGCGAGTTGGCCATCGGCTTCAACGATTGGTTCTACACGCTTCCCATCGCCGAGCAGCTCCGGTTTCCGCGTCGCTGGTTGGTGCCTTCATCGATGGCATTCTCTGTGGGTGCCGGGGTTGGTTTGGCCTTGTTGTTTCAGACCCGACTTCGAAATGGCCCCGCTCAAGCGGCTGTAGTCATGGTGCTCAGTGTGGCCTGCCTGAGCGTGGGTACCCGTTCATCCAGAATCCACCAACAGTTCCCAATGCACACCCTGCCCCAAGTAGAATTTGCGGACGCGCTGTACGACGCGGAGGGATCCGGGGCCATACTGTTCCTACCTGCAGTCCGCGAACTTGAGCCTGGTGCCACACGTGAGTCCCTTCCGGTGTTTGCCAACCTCGGCACCGAGCTCGCCAGTGCCGACGACCTGTACCTGCAGCTAAGACATGGGCGGCCGATGGTTAGCTATCCAAGCCTCCAGACGCTCACTGCGAATGCACACTCCGATGACGTGAGCCGACTCCTGAGAGACTGGTCCGACCTCTCGGACGGAAAATCCGCGGGCCGAGGCATTCCACCGAGTGCCTTCGACCCAGGAGCTCAAGCCGAGCGCTTTCGCGGCTTGAAAGAGCTCCGCGAAGCCGGGCTTCGATGGGTAGCGGTGGACCTCGATGCGTATGATGACGAAGGACTGAATCTTCTTCGCAAACAGATCGGCCAGAAGATCGCACAGGAAACCCGGTTTGATGAAGGGGATGGCGTGCTCCTGCTTGAGCTTCGGCCCGCCTCAGTTCTCCAGACGACGGACAAGCCCGACCAGAAACAGTAGCCAAACCCCTGAAGGGCTCTCACTGACGGTGCATCCACAGCCCTTCCGCGGTTCATCGCCGTCCAGTTGCGTCAACTCCCTGCCTCCACCGTCGTCCCCTTGGCCGGGTGCGGCGATGACATCAAGCTGGTACCGATAGTCAAAGGTCTCGCCTTCATTCCATGCTGGACTGGTCACCGTCACCACCAGGTACACCGCTCGCTCTGTACCCTTGAGTTCGATTGTGGCCTCGCCGGTCACGTCCAGCACCTGTACCGTGTGGTAGTCCACAGAGCCCCACTGCTCAGCGACGACCCGAACTCGCCATGTGGCAGCCGACCCATCAACACCCTCAGCATCACCCCTAAACGCCACATTCAGGGCGCCGGCACCCGGTCGATTCAAACGAATGACGTTGTAGCCAAACCGTTCGGGAAGCGTGTCTACAGGAGGTTCAGACCATTCCGTTCCAGACCCTGAGGTCTCAATGACTCGATGGTCGTCGGACCCAAACCAGCTTGTCTCTGAAATGGTGTCGAGGAACTCCACCATCTCAGGTCCATGCTCATAGTCCCAGGTTGCATTGTGGGCCGCGAAGTTCGCGAACTCGTCCTCAATGTCTTCCCCGAGCAGCTCCGCCAAGATCACGATCGGGTCATCGCCCGGACCGGCCAAAGTCCACGAGTCGCGAACAACCGTCCAGTCCGTCGCCACTTCAGAGAGGTATACAGGCCAGATTGAGGCACCGTACTGGTGAAACTCCTCAAGTCTGCCTTCACTTGGGTAGGTGTAGCTGTTCAGTTGACGGTGTGGGACGAATGCGTACCCATAAAGAAAGGAGAAATACCCATGGCTCTCCGGGTACACCTGGGACTCCACCCACATGGCGGTTGCTTCCGCCCACCACCATGTATCCTCGCTGCTTGTGTACGCTTGTTCGGCATGCTGTACCGCATGGTAGAACTCGTGGGCCACGACGGTCTGCCCATAGTCCACAGGGTCATCAAACACCCCCTGAGACATCACGATCATCGGCCACCCTTGGGGATCCGTGTAGTAGTAGCCTGCATGCCCGAGACCACTGGGAGCACATCCACCCGAGTCGCCCACATAAACATTGAATAGATACGAATCAGAGCCCCACGGATGGGCATGGTTCATCACAGTCAGTTCATGGTCCCAGGACTTCTCCAATGCCTCGACAATCTTCGCCAATTGATTGGCTTCAGGTTCCGAGTCAGGACCCCACTTGACCACGAAATTTTCCGAGACCAGCATCCCGGTACAGGTCCCGTGGGCTTCCCGTTCGGTCTTGGATGGACCCGGAGGACGAGGAGGTCCGGGCTGAGGGACGGACGCATGAATCTCCGAATAGAATTCACCAGTCCCGCAACGAGAGGCGTATGCATCCATCGGCTGAAGGAGGCCCAGCCCCAAAATTGCCATGCCAGTCAACGTAAGCTCCCTCCTCGACCACAGTATACGGTGGGCTCAGCCTCCGTGCTGAATGCGTCCGACGAGGTCATCGACAAGCCGCAGTGTCATGCCCCAGATCCGATTCCCGTCGAGGTCCACCCGCGGCAGTACAAGCTCATGGTCTCCGTGCTTGTACAGAAACTCACCCCGGCCCTCTCCACCAATAAGTCGATCGAGACCAAACCAATGAACAGAAGCGACCTCCTTGGGGTCAAGGACAACAGGGGGATCGTGTTCAATGACGTACACAAAAGCCGAAACAATCAAGGGCGGAGTCATCGGTGGCGACACCAGCTGATCGAGCATTCCGAGCTTGCGTGCATTGCCCAGCTTCACGCCGACCTCCTCGAGTACCTCGCGACGGGCCGCTGCTTCCGCCGTAGCATCCCCTGGGTCCACACGACCACCGGGAAGGGCCATGTGGCCACTCCACGGGTCGCGTTCATTCTCTGCGCGGCGAATGAACAAAACACCATGGTTTGGTCGAACGATGACTGCAACTGCCGCTTGCCGAGAGCCTTCGTGACCCTCCGCTAGCTGGCCCGGACGCTGAATAAAGGATTTTTCGAGGAGACCCAACATACGCATCGGAGGATAATCCAAGTCAGTCGGGTTACCAACGGCAAGCATCGGGATTTACGTGAGCGACGACTACGACTACGACGACGATCGAACCGGCGGTGAACGTTTCGGGGACTGGATCGGAGAAGTACTTCGAACCTGGGGACCCGCAATACTCACAGTGTTGTTGATTCGGTCCATGGTGGCTGAGCCATTTCGAATCCCATCGGGATCCATGGTTCCGACACTCGCGATCGGCGACCACATCTTGGTCACCAAATACAGCTACGGTCTTCGGTGGCCCATCACCCGCATCCCACTGACGGAACTAAAAGCGCCCGATCGCGGAGATGTAGTCGTCTTCATCTTTCCAGAGTCTTCTGACGGCAAGCTAAGCAACTGGATCGACATACCCTTTCCACCGTTCAATACCCTCGACTACGTGAAGCGGGTGGTCGGACTGCCAGGCGAGTCCATCGAGGTACGGGACAACACCGTCCTCATCGATGGAGTGCCACAAGTGCGATCTCACGTCGCAAAATTCGAGTTTGTGGACGACCGGTGCCGCTCCATACCCACGCGGGAGTTTGAAGAAGACCTCGATGGTGTGCCACACGCAGTCCTCAACGCCACGCGCTTTGGGCTCCGCATGGGCGACTACGGCCCTACGATTATCCCCGACGGCCACGTGTTCGTGATGGGGGACAACCGAGATCACTCTGCAGACTCGCGTGTCTGGGGCATGGTTCCATTTCGGAACATCAAGGGAAAAGCACGCTTTATTTGGCTCAGCTACGACCAGTGCAAGACCGGCATGCCCATGTTGGGCGATGTACGCTCCGAAAGATTCGGGCTGACCATTCGCTGACTCGTCAGCCTTCTTCGAGAATGGTGTTTCCCGCAGCATTGCCGATCATTTCGTGACCGTCATACGCGGTGGTCTCGTTGACCAAGCGTCGATTGGTGCTTCGAACCAATCGAGACATTTTCTGTAGCAACTGCCACATCAGCTTCGCTGCAAGCTCACTGTCCTGCTTAAGCAGCTGCAAGAACTGATTCCGACCGATGACCAGCAACTGAGCATCACGGGTCGCGACCGCGGTGGCGCTTCGTCGAGGCACATCGATGAAACTCATCTCACCAAAATAATCTCCACTTCTCATGACCGCGAGCACTTGGCCAGCCTTGCGAATGGTGATCTCTCCTTCCTCAACAATGAAGCATTCCCGCCCTTGGGCACCCTCCTCAAACAGCACTGACCCTGCGGGCACAGTCTGTGGGGTTGCCATCTGACACACCTTCATCAACTCTCGATAGGTACAAAACTGGAACAAACCCACGTTTCGTAGCCGCTCCAATCGCCGCACCATATCCTGGTCTTGCTCGGCTTTACCCTCGGCATCTACCTGGAAGACAACCACCGAAATATTGTCACGACCACCACGCTGATTTGCGAGGCCGATCAGGTGATCTACAACCTCCGCAACCTCACCTTTGGCCACCTCTGCGGCCATTTCAGACTCGTCAACATATCCATACAGTCCGTCAGTGCAGATGATGACCCGGTCATCCACCTGTAAATCGAAGACCAAAGAGTCCACCATCACATTCGGAAACACGCCCAATGCTCGGGTGATCACATTCCTGGCAGAACGCTGTTCAGGCGGGACCCCTGAAGCCGCCTCTTGGGACGCAACCGTGTGGTCTTCAGTCAGTTTGTGGATTTCACCTCCGCGAAGCAAAAATACCCGTCCATCTCCCACATGGGCAACGAATGCTTTAGAGCCAACGAACAACACAATGTCCATGGTGGTGCCCATTCGCCCACCCTTACCGGTCATCGCAACAGCCGCGTCATGAACCTCTTTACACGCCCGCTGCATCGTGGTGTCAAGCATCGTCTTGACGGCGCTCGCAGTGGCTTCCGAGGGTGCTCGACGGAATAATTCGACCACATGCTTATGTGTGTAAAGGACCTCTTTTACGACGTTGCAAGCCAACTGTGCCGCGACGTCACCTCGCTGGTAGCCTCCCATCCCGTCGGCGACCGCCACGAAGTTATGGTCGGGCGAAAGCAGGAAGCTGTCCTCATTGATCTTTCTGGATCGACCTACATCAGTCGCACCCCACATAGACGCCTTCACAACTACCCTCCAGCTATAAATCAACCCCACAAACCATGGGTTCGGATAGTATCGCATGCAGGGACTCCCATGGGCCCCTTCTCAGGAGCGAATGCGGATTAGTTGGCTGACAGGGTTTGAGGGAATCGCGATCGCCGTGTGGTTGACGCTCGCCGGGATGCTGGTGTTCGAAGGGGACAGAGAGCACCTCGTCGAGAGCATCAATCCAGCCGCACTCCGCCTCGGGCCGAGCCAAGAACGCTGGATGGGAATCTTTTTCGAGGACCAACAGGTCGGCTTCTCAGTCTCAAGGTCGGCGGCCATCGCTGAAGGCGGCACCCTTTTTGAGGGCCGCTCTCAATTTCGAGTCGCCACTTTTGGAAAGATCCAACAGGTCACCACTGCCGGTACAGCCCTTGTGGGATCAGATGGGGCGCTTCAGCGGTTTGACTTTCTGATGTTGGCCGACCAGGTCCGCTTGGTCGCCCGGGGAGAGATCAAAGGCGGAGAGCTTGTGATGGAGGTCGACCAGGCAGGCGAGACTTCAACTTTGAGTTTCCCGATTTCCACGCCCCCTCATGTAGGGATGTCCTTGGAGAGCGCAATCCGCCGCCAAGAGCTGGCGGTCGGCCTCAAGTTTACGACTCCATACTTTGACCCGCTGACCTTGGCCGAGGGTGAAATGGAGTTCGAAGTCGTGGACGTTGAAATCTTTGATGGCGGTGAAGAAGCGTACTGGCTGACCAGCAAATTTTCTGAAGTTGAGACACGAATCTTGGTCACACCCGCTGGCGAGACACTGCGGCAGGAGGGTGCACTCGGCATGCGTATGGTGCGCATGACTGCCGAAGACGCCCAGAGAATCTCTGCTGAGCCACCCAAGGACCTCATCGCATTGTCCGCGGTCCCGTTCAAGGGGTCGCTAAAAAATGCCCGCGCCACCCGATTCTTCAGCGCCCGTTTCACCGGTGTCGAAGCCCGCCAGGTCGTCCACCAACCGCCAATGCAGCGGGTGGAGGTGGAGGGCGACACCGTAACCGTCGACATGCCGATGCTCATCGAGATCCCAAGCTCGAGGATCTCTGCGCTTCCTTCGGATTTTAAACCCGGTGACGAGCCTCCACCCTTCCTCGGCTCCTCCCCCACCCTGCCCGTGGGGCACCTCGAAATACAACGCGCAGCGGCCGACATCGTCACCGGCGCCACCAATCGGCTCGAAGCCGTTCAGCAGATCACAGACTGGGTATTCACCGAAGTCCGCAAGGAACCGAGTGTCGGCGTACCAAACGGACTGGAAGTACTGCGCAGCAAGCGGGGTGACTGCAATGAGCACACCGCCCTCTTTGTCAGCCTCGCGCGCGCCGCCGGGATTCCGACACGCATCGCAGCAGGAGTGGTGTTTTCTGAGCGCGTGGGCCCGAAGGGTCAATTCTACTACCATGCCTGGCCCGAGGTGCAGCTGGGTGGCCCCACCGATTGGGTAGCGGTGGACCCCACCTTCGGACAGGTCCCAGCCGATGCCACTCACATCAAATTGGTTGAGGGCGACCTCGATCGCCAGGTGGCTATCCTCGGCGTCATCGGACATTTGGGCCTCGAGCTCATCGAAGCCCGTTAGACCATGCTTGTGCTACGGTTTCCCCTCAAGGAGCGCCTGAGATGATTCGCCTCGAAGGCATTGAAAAACGCTACGGCCAGTTCCAAGCCGTCCATCCCCTGGACCTTGAGGTTCACCGGGGAGAGGTGTTTGGTTTTTTAGGGCCCAATGGTGCCGGGAAAACCACCACAAACCGCATAATTTCCGGAGTGCTTCCCCCAACCTCGGGCCAAGTCTACATCGATGGCATCAACATGCGGGAGCATCCCGTGGAGTGCCGCCAGCGGATCGGCTTCATCCCGGACCGACCGTTCACCTACGAGAAGCTGACCGCCCGAGAGTTCCTTCGATTTATCGGTGGTATTTACCGGATGGAGAAGAGTCTCATCGATGACAGAACCAACACAGTGCTCGATGAAAATGGTCTATTGGACCGAGCGGATGAACTCATCGAGGCCTACTCTCACGGCATGAAACAACGGCTGGTTCTGTCCGCTGCTGTTCTGCATGACCCACCCGTCCTCATCGTCGATGAGCCGATGGTGGGCCTCGACCCCCATGGCGCCCGACGAATCAAGAATCTCTTTCGAGAGCTTGCTGGTATGGGACGGACAGTTTTCTTGTCCACCCACTCCCTCGATGTGGCCCAAGAGGTGTGCGATCGGGTCGCTATCTTGTACAAGGGAAGAATTGTTGCCATGGGCAAGGTAGACGAGTTGATGAACTCTAAAGAACAAGATCTCGAAGCCGTATTCCTTCGCATTACAGAAGAAGAAGACGCTGCCAACCGGCAAGGAGGCGCGGCATGAGACTGCTGTTGCTGACCATACTCTTTGGCTGTGCACCAAAGGCCTCTCGGACAGCCGCCAAAGCGGAGGGTCGGTACAGTGTTGCCAGCCCCTCGGGTGAATGGTCTCGAGTCAATCCTGGGGGGGCTGACAAAGCATGGTTCCACACAGAACTAGGCGCCTCGATCTATTTTGACTCCAACTGCATGGCTCGCTTCGACGACGGACGCCTCCAAGACTTGATCACGCATCTCACCTT
>CAWVVG010000080.1:0-11346 GCA_963932775.1 uncultured bacterium | reverse complement strand
CATGTACTTGAAGATTGCACTAGCTGGCCTGTTCGCATTGACTGTAGTTGCTTGCGGAGGTGACGAAGAAGCGGCACCTGCCAAGAAGGACAAGACTGCTGACGTTCAAAGCGCCAAGAAGTCCAAGGCCAAAAAAGCCAAGGTCAAGAAAGCCAAGGCTTCGAAAGCTGCTTCAAAGAAGTAAGCACTCGTTCACTTTAGAGTATTGGAAGCCCTTGCCGTCACGGTGGGGGCTTTCTTTTTGGATCAACTGATGAGCTGACGCAGTGCTCGTTCGGTAAAGATTCCCGCCATGGAGCGACGCCAGCCAACATCGCCCGTGATGGACTTTTGCGGGCGGGTTTGTTTCTCGACCAGAGCTGAAATTTGCTGAATGGCCTCGTCGGTGAGGGGTTGGTTCAAGAATCCCTCGAGTTTGCGAATGGGCTTTGGTTGGGGGTTCACTGCACCGACCACGATATCGAGACTGGAGGGTGTGGTCCCTTCAAAGGTGCCGATTACCGCCACACCGAGCTGTGGGAAGTCAATGCTGTCCCGGCGCCGAAGCTTCTTGTAGGTGCCTCGGAAGCCCGCCCCTGGTTTGGGGATGATTACCCGAGTCAGCAACTCGCCGGGCTGGATGGCCAGGTGATTGATCCCGTCGAAGCGGTACAGGTCGCGCAGGGCGAGGGTGCGGGTGGCATCCGGCCCGAGCAACTCGATGGAGGCATCCATGGCCAGTAAGACTGGAACGGTATCGCTCGATTGGGCTGCCACACAGGTCTTGGGCCCATCGATAACGTGGCACCAATCTCCGTCTGCTTTGAGGCAGTAGCCGAGGCTACGCCGCCAAAACTCTGTCTGGTTGTAGAACAAGCACCGGGTGTCGAGGAGGACGTTCCCTCCCAAGGTACCCATGTTTCGAATCTGTGGGCCCGCGACGAGGCCCGCAGCCTCGGCCAGCGGTGGAATCTGGGTGCTCTCACCCAATGCTGAGAGCCGTATCCCACCGCCGATGTTCCACGAAGAATCGGTTTCCTCAATGCCGTCATCCAGAATCCCAGCGAGACCGATCAGGTTCTTGGGGCGAAGGATGCGGTGCTTGAGGTTGGGCAGCAGGTCGGTGCCACCAGCGATGTACATGGGCTCCTCGAGGGTGCCGTACAGGTGTACGGCATCATCGGTCGAGGTCGCTGCATGAAATTCAAATCCATCCATTCTGAGCATGTTTACTTCCCTGCCGCGAGGTCGTTTCGTTTTTCGGCGAGGGCAGCGAGGACACGCTCAGGCGTGAAGGGGATGCGCCGCAGCCGGATGCCTACTGCATCGTGAATCGCATTGGCTATCGCTGGAATGATGGGGTGTAGGGGGCCTTCACCCGCCTCCTTCGCACCATATGGGCCTCCAGGATCATGGGCCTCCACGATGTCTGCGAAGATATCGGGTGTCTCCATAGAGGTTGGAATGGGGTAGTCGAGCAGGTTCGGACCTACGTGGAGGCCCCGTTTATCGAAGAGCTGTGCCTCCATGATGGCCTCGGCGTAGCCCATATAGACGGAACCCTCGATCTGGCCCTCTACCAAGGTTGGGTTGATGGCCTTGCCACAGTCGTGGGCGACCCAGACCTTCTCACATCGGACGATGCCGGTCTGCTCGTCTACGGTGACCTCAGCGATATGGGCTGTGGTCGAGTACGCAGGTGATGCGCCGATGGTGCCTCCCCGGTAGTCGCCTCCAACCTCTCGGGTTCGGTAGCCACCGGTGGTCCCGAGGGGCCGCCCTCGCTTGGCCTCGGCGAGGTGGAGCACCTCTGTGACCTCCATCTGTCGTCCGGAGTCGTTCTTGTCGAAGTAGAAGCCCAGCGCCACGCCCACCTGGCTGTCTGGAACATCCCAGTCAGCAGCGAGTGCTGCAATCATTTCTTGTCGCATGGAGCGTGCAGCCTCTTGGGCCGCAGTGCCGCACATGAACGTCACCCGTGATGAATACGCGCCCAAGTCTACGGGAGTGAGTTCCGTATCGGAGGACACCACAAATATGTCATCGGGTGGCACCCCTGTTTCTTCGGCAACGATGTAGGCGAGCATGGCATCCGAGCCTTGACCGATGTCGCTCGCGCCACAGAAGACCGTCATCTTTCCGGACCGATCTGCCTGCAGTTGGACACCAGACTGGGGCATATCGTTCGGGTAGATCGGGTATGCAGTGCCTGAGATGTACATGGAGATGGCGACACCCAGGCCTCGGCCCGGCTCCAGCTGTCCCCGCCGGTTCTTCCAGTCGCTGGCTTGCTCCACGCTGTCCAAGCACTCGAGTATGCCGGTCGATGGGATGAGCTGACCGTTGACGGTAGTGTCGCCGCCCTTCATGGCGTTGACCCTGCGCATGTCGATGGGATCCATGCCGATGGTCTCGGCCAGCTGGTCCATGGCGCACTCAAAGGCAAACCGAGGCTGTACTGAGCCGTGTCCGCGCTTTGGCCCGCAGCATGGTTTGTTGGTGTAGACCCGCCGTGCCCGGAAATGGTAGTTCGGAAAGTTGACGGGTCCAGGAAGCAGTTGGCCCGCGTAGTAGCTCGTGATCATACCGAAGGAGTGGTAGCCACCGCCATCGATCAAGATGTCGCTGTCGACCGCAGTGAGCTTCCCGTCTAGGGTGGCACCAACCTTGAAGCGCATGTCCATCGGGTGGCGGCCCCGGTGGGAGTAGAAGACTTCTTCTCGGGTGTAGAGAATCTTTACAGGGCGACCGGCCTTCTTGCTGAGCAATGCCACGCAGAATTCCAGGTCGAAAGGCTCCGACTTGCCTCCGAATGCACCGCCGAGGGCCGGCTGGATCACACGGACCTTGGTCTGGGGCACCTCCAATACCTTGGCGAGTTCCCGGTGAAGGTAGTGGGGGACCTGAGTCGACGACCAGACTGTGAGTTGGTCGTCTGGGCTCCAGGTTCCCACTGCACAGTGGGGTTCTATGGGCGCGTGTGTATTGCCCTCGTAGAACCAGCGGTCTTCCACGATGGCATCGGCCGCTTCGAAGCCCGCATCCAGATCACCGAATGTCAGGTCCACCGTCTTGCAGATGTTGTTCTTCCGATTCCGGCCTTTCCAGTCTTTGTCGTGGACCAGAGGAGCGTCGTCCGCCAGGGCCTCCTCGAGGCTGAGCACCGGAGGCAGAACCTCCCACTCCACATCGATGAGGTCGATGGCTCGGATGGCCGTTTCTTCATCGACGGCTGCAACAGCGGCAATTCCATCGCCCACATGACGGGCCTTGTCTGTGGCAAGCGCTTGTTCGTCTGGGGTCCACGGGATGACGCAGTATCGGGTTGGCATCTCGTCGCCAGTGACGACGGCATACACGCCTTCGAGGGCTTCTGCCCGGGACGTGTCGATGGATAGGATTCTGGCATGGGGGAATGGAGAGCGCAGGATTCTACCGTGAGCCATTCGAGGCAGGTCGATGTCATCCGCGTAGATCTCGGTCCCCACTGCCTTTCGTATGCTGTCCGCCTTCCGGCCACGGGCGCCCAATACCAGGTAGCCTTCCGATGGCTCGCCAAAGCGGATGGGAACGGGCCGGTTCGCGCCCTCGCCGGCCATGCCATTGAGATCATTCGCAGCAAGCTTTACGGCCTCAAAGATCTTTGTGTAGCCGGTACATCGGCACAGGTTGCCGCCCAACGCTGCGCGAATTTCTTCGTCACTCGGCGAAGGGGTGGAGTCCAGTAGGGCCTTGGCCGAGCAGATCATTCCAGGTTGGCAGAAGCCACATTGGAGCGCGCCACAGACATCGAATGCCCTGGGGATGGTCAGGTCGAGCCCTTCGATGGTCTCGATTTCTTGGCCTTCTGCCAATGCGGCGAGCGTGCAGCAGGCCAGGATCGGGTTGCCATCGGCCAATACGGTACACGCGCCACAGTCGCCTTTGTCGCAACCTTGCTTGGTTCCCGTGAGCTTCATCTTGTAGCGAAGCACCTCAAGCAAGGTCCAGTGTGCGGGTGCGAGGACTTCGTGGTCTTCGCCGTTGACGCGCAGTCGGTGGACTCGGTTGGACATGGGTTCTCCCTCGCAAAGGCAAGCTAACGCGCGGAATGGTGGCGGGACCACCTGAGAATGATGCGCTAAGCTGGTCCTATGTCGAAGCCTATTCTCATGCGCGCCTCCATGCTGTCGACCCCGAAGAAGGTTCTATTCGCGTTCCTTGCGACTGTGATTGTGTTGTTCGGGTTGGAATTTGGCTTTCGGGGTGTGGTTGCGCTCACTTCGGATCGCCTCGTTGGAATGATCGACCAGTTCCGAGCTCGGTGGTATCCGAGCGCAGCAATCCCCCTTGCATACCGCCCCCATCCGTATTTCGGCTTTGTTCGGCGGGACCGGGGACCTACAGATGGGGTAAATTCTCTTGGGTTTTGGGGTCCTGATTGGGAAGTAGAGAAGCCGGCCAACACGCTGCGCATTGTGGCGCTTGGAGGCTCAACGACTGCCGGTCCGTACGCTTGGCCCTTTCAACTGCAGACTCAATTGGTAAAAGCGCTCGAACCCGTCGGGGTGCAAGTTCATAATCTTGGAATCGGTGGTTGGACCAGCGCGGAAGCGGTTGCGGCCTTCGCGATGGTGGGACTCTCGTATCAGCCCGATGTTGTTGTGGTTCATTGCGTAAACAATGACCTGGAGCCCATGCGCGCGATGGTGCCTGCGGTTGACTACAGCCACTATCGCCGAGCGATGAATGTTCTCCAAGATGACATCGGTGAGGCTCGGATTCACCAGACCGACGGTGAGGCCTTCGATGCAGCATTGGCTAGGCTCTCCAACCTATACCTCTATTTTAAGATGTTTCGGACCGACTCATTGCCCACCCGGGCATCGGTTCATGCGCTTACTACATGGCATGGTTCGGATGGCATGCGTGAGCCCTCGGAGGCTGCGGTGGCCATCTACAAACGGAACCTAAAGTCCATAGCGGCGCTCGCGGAAGCAAATGGGGCCATCATGGTCGTTGCGACTATGCCCGCCATGGGGTCGCCTCGAGCAGGTGTGCGCTCTCTGCCAGTCGGTCACATTCAGTCTCTCGAGGCACAGAACCAACGCTTGCGTGATTTTGCAGCGGCTGAGGGCTGGGTTGTTGCCGATATGGCGGCGATCGCTGACGAGCTCACCCCGTACTATGAAGATGCGATTCATGTGAACATGACGGGTGAGCGAATGAAGGCTGAGGTCGTGGTCAAGGCACTGTTTGATGCGGGTGCATTGGGCGAACGCTGAGACCCATGCGGCTGGGTGAGTATGCACCTTTGAATCCGGTATCGCTGGGTTCCGGTAGCCCGGGTGTGTTTGGGTAGGAACCGACGGATTCAGAGCGGGCTGTCGGGTGTTACAGCAATGGCTTGGAGGCCTGCATGGAGACCAATTCTCAGGACTTTGCCGTCATTCTTGCTGCCGGTCGTGGCACTAGGATGAAGTCCGACCTTGCGAAGGTCCTGCACCCTTTGGTGGGGCGCACCATGGTGGGCCATGTGGTTGCGGCTTCTCAAGCGGCCGGCCTTCGTCCTGTTTTGGTGGTGAACCATCAAGAGGGGTCAGTTCGCGATGCCTTCCCAGATGGAGACGTGCAGTTTGCCCGCCAAGAGCAGACCCGCGGTACTGGCGATGCTGTGGCCAGCGCCCTCGGCGTGCTCCCACAGACGGGCACCGTGGTGGTCATGGCTGGGGATGCACCCCTGCTACGGGCCGAGACGATCGCTTCTCTGCGATCCGCCCATGGGGACGCGGCTGTCACGGTCCTGACCGCGATTTTAGATGACGGCGGTCATTACGGGCGCCTTGAGCGGGATGAGAAAGGTCAACCCTTGCGCATTGTGGAAGCGGTAATGGCGAGTCCCGAACAGCGGTCGATCACAGAGATCAATACCGGCCTGTACTGCTTTGACATCGCGTGGTTGCGGGGTGTCTTGCCGACCCTCGAGTCCCATGCGCCAAAGGGTGAGGTGTTCCTGACCGACGTGGTCGAGCGTGCATCCTCACAGGGTCGGGCCAGGGTACTGGTCCACGGTGACTTCTCCGAGGTTCTTGGTGTCAATGACCGGTACGAACTGGCTCGGGCCCGTGGCGTGCTGCAGCAACGCATCGTCGAGGCACATGGCCGCTCCGGAGTGGACTTTATCGCGCCGGACTCAGTGGTGGTTCATTGTGGTGTCCATCTCGGGACCGATGTGAGCATCGGGCCAGGTGTGGTGCTTGAAGGCCGCACATCGATCGGTTCCGGCACCAGTATCGGCCCCCACTGCCATCTCATCGATGCAGATATCGGAGCCAATGTAGTCGTTCATAGTTTCTCGATGTGCGAGTCGGCCAAGGTCGAGGAAGGCGCCTCCATTGGCCCCTATGCCCGACTTCGCGAAGGCTCCTTGGTGTGCACTGGAGCCAAGGTTGGTAACTTCGTAGAAATGAAGAAGACCCGCCTTGGACCCGGCGCGAAAGCAAACCACCTGAGCTACTTGGGTGATGCGACGGTGGGCGAGGGTGCCAACATTGGAGCGGGCACCATTACCTGCAATTACGACGGCTTTGATAAACACCAAACCACCATCGGTGCAGGGGCCTTTATCGGATCCAATTCGTCGCTTGTCGCCCCTGTGGTCGTGGGTGTGGGTGCCATTGTTGGTGCGGGCTCCGTAATTACCAAACCCGTACCCGATGATGCTGTCAGCATCGCCCGCGGGAGTCAAACTGATGTGGAAGGGGCCGCCAGCCGCTTTCGGTCTCGGAAGAAACGCACATGATGAATGCTGAAGCTTGTCTGGAAGGCCTCAACCCGGAACAGGCCCGCGGGGTCGCCGCTGTGGAGGGTCCGCTGCTGATTTTGGCGGGTGCGGGCTCGGGGAAGACCCGTGTACTGACTCGCCGGGTCGCGTACATGCTGACCCAAGGCATCAAGCCTTGGAACATCCTCGCAGTGACATTCACGAACAAGGCCGCATCCGAGATGCGAGAGCGGGTCCGTGAGCTGGTTGGCCCGGATGCGGATCGGGTCCTCGTGAGCACCTTTCATTCTGCTTGTGTGCGGTTCTTGCGCACTGACATTGAGTCCATTGGATACAAACGTAACTTTACGATCTACGACACCGATGACACCTCTCGTCTCCTCCGGAATTTGGCCAAGGAAGCCAATATTGACGTGAAGGCATGGCCCATTTCCAAGATGAGGTCTGCCGTGGACCAGGCGAAGGTCAAGATGCAAACCGCAGCGGAGTTCGCGGAATCTCGGCGCACCCAAATCGGTGACCCGATGGCCCGCATCTACAAGGCATACGAAGAACACCTCAAGATATCGAATGCGGTGGACTTCAACGACTTGTTGAATCTGACCGTGCGTATGTTCGAAGCCCACCCTGAGGTGCTCGCTCGCTACCAGGACAAGTTTCGGTACGTCATGGTCGATGAGTATCAGGACACCAACTTGGCCCAGTACAAGCTCATCAAGCTGCTTGCAGGCGGGCACAGAAATCTCGCTGTGGTGGGGGACGATGACCAGAGTATTTATGCATTCCGAGGGGCTGACATTCGGAACATCCTAGACTTTGAGAGGGACTTCCCCGATGCCACCGTGGTTCGGCTCGAGCGCAACTACCGGTCTACCTCGCCCATCCTCAAGGCTGCCCACGGCGTGGTTCAGAACAACAAAGGAAGGATGAAGAAGGAGCTATGGACCAAGGAAGAGTGCGACGAGAAAGTGGAGTTGATTATCGCCAGCGACGACACTGCCGAGGCCGGCCGCGTGTTGCGCCAGATTCAGCGTCTTCGTGGGGATGGCTATCGCTACGGTGATTGTGCCATCATTTATCGAACCAATGCAGCCTCTCGGCCCTTTGAGCAAGCCTTTGTTCGGGCCCGCGTGCCCCATGTTCTGGTCGGTGCCAGGAAGTTCTACGAGCGGCGCGAGGTCCGGGACCTGCTCGGCTATCTGAAGCTGATTCTGAATCCAACGGACAATATGGCTTTTACCCGGGTGATCAATGTGCCGGCCCGAGGAATTGGGGCTGTGGCGCTCAAGGGAATCCAGGAACGGGCCCTTGCAGATGGCAGCCCCTTCTTGGCTGCAGCCAAGATCTGGGGTGAGGGCAAGGGCCGCGGAAGAAAGGGGGCAAAGAGCTTCTGTGAGCTCATTGAACAGGCCCGAAAGAAGGTCAATGAGGTTTCTCCTGCTGAGCTCGTGACCTTCCTCGCTGAACGAAGCGGGTATGCGGAGAACCTTCGGGTCGAAGACACGCCGGAGGCTCAGGGGAGGCTAGAGAACATCCAAGAACTCTCTCGAGCAGTCGAGGATGATTCTTATGACGACACTGCAGCTGAAGCCCATCCAATGGACCGACTCCAGGTGTTCATCGACCGGGCCAGCCTGTCCGGTCAGTCCGATGAACTGCCCGGTGAAGAAGAGAATGAGGGCGCAGTGACATTGCTGACGGCCCACCTTGCAAAGGGTTTGGAGTTTCCGGTGGTGTTCTGTGTGGGCATGGTGGAAGGCGGGTTCCCGCACCACCGCGCCCGGGAAAAAGAAGAAGATCTCGAAGAAGAAAGGCGCTTGGTCTATGTGGCCTTTACTCGCGCCATGAAGCGTCTGTTCTTGACCCGTGCTCGCCGTCGGCTGGTCATGGGTATGGGTTTTCAGACCGCAGAGCCGTCTCGATTTTTGGACGAGATTCCCCCCGCCGTGCTCGGTGGAGACAAGGAGCCGGAACGCGCTGCGTGGGCTGCATCTCCCGGGTACTCGACCGCTCGATTCCCAGTACCAACCAAGCAGCGCCCCGTTCGGGCTGCCGAACGACCTGCAGATCTGCGGACCTTCTCCCCGGACGATCCCGGGGAATTCCAGCCTGGAACGCGGGTGATGCACCCCACCTTCGGTCTGGGAGAAATCAAGCGGGTTGAGGGTACACAGCAAAACCTAAAGTTGCACATTCGGTTCGATCAGCATGGGTCTAAGTCGGTGTATGCGCGTTTTGCTAAGCTAGAAGTTGTCTTGAACTGAAAGGTATGGCTCGACCATGCGTTGCAGTCGTGTCAATACCGGTGGTAGCTTGACATGCTGTCCCCCCAAGAGGAATCCTCCAAAATATGGTCGTCACTTGCGAACACTGCGGCGCCCGGTACCGTCTCGATAAATCTCGAGTCGAGGGGCGAGGTGCACGAATCACCTGTCCCAAGTGTCAGCATGTGTTCGTGGTGTACCAGGAGGGCGCTGAGGGCGGAACAGAGACCGCAGTCTCGGCGACTGACCCAGCTCCGGTGGTTCAGCCCGTGCCGAAGGTGGCTCGACCCACCGATGTACATGCCTTGGACTTTAAGTCTGTTGGGATTTCGACGTGGAAAGTAAAGACCTCAATCGGGCTTGTGTACGACTTTTCAGACTTTAAGACACTGCGGAAGTATCTGAAGGAGGGCCGGGTCAGTCAGTCGGATTCCCTCAGCCACGATGGGGTCCAGTGGACCACCATCAGTGAAGTGAAGGATCTCGAGACCCACTTCATCGATGTCTTTGTTTCAGCAGAGGCGGCTCGCCCGGCCGAACCCGTTGCATCCGTCGCACCCGTCGCACCCGTCGCACCCGTTGCACCCGTCGCACCCGTCGCACCCGTCGCACCACAGGCATTGTCGGAGACCAACGAGCTTGCCGACAACAATGACAGCATTGGAGACGAGCTGCTTGCGGCGCTGGAAGCGAGCGCGGAGGAAGAGGAGTCGGGCATTGAACTGGACATGGATTCACTGCTTGAGGCCGCAAGCAAGTCAGTCACAGTGGACCCAGGACCGCCCTCCGCACGCCGAGGCTCTGAATCGAAAGTAGTAGAAAAGGTGGCCCAGACGGGCAACGAAGATTCCATGGGCCACCAGTTTGTCGACCCCTTTGAGGCACTCAAGCAAACCCGGAAATCACGGGGACGTTTGCAGGGCACACGGGTCAGCAAGAAAGCTGCTGCGAAGGCTGTTGAAGCGGGGGAGAAGCAAAAGAAACAGTTGATTATGGCCGGACTGTTGCTGTGTGCCGCCGCCGCTTATTTTGGGATTGATCGGACCGTGGACGATGGCCCCTCAGATGCGAAAGTGGCCAGCCAAGCACGAAAGCAGGCTGAGGAAGACAAGAAGGCTTCCTTGGAGAAGCGCGGAGAGGAAGCCCGCGCGCGGATGGAAGAGAATCTCACTGCTGCGCTGAAGGAAGTGAAGAAAGAGGACATGGCTGCATTCACTGTTGAAGAAGATCAACTGATTGCCGTGGTGCCCAAAGAGTTCCAGAAGCGTGCTCCTGGCGACGGGTCGTTTTCGCCACCATCTGACCGAGGTTTACCCGGCATGGGAGGTGGTAATGCAGCCGGTAAGCCGCCTCCATCACCCGAGGACCACGTTGGTATGGGCGACGCAGCGAGTCGGTCGGGTCAATACGAAGACGCGGCTATTTCGTACAAAAAGGCGCTTGAGACACAGCCAACCAATGCACGGCTTCGCGCCCGTCTTGGGCACGCGCTGTTTAAGAGCGGCAATAGTGACGCGGCAGAGGTTGAGCTGCGGATGGCCCTATCTGCCGGCGCAGTGTCTGCGCACAAGTATTTGGGACATATGGCGAAGGAGCAGGGCGATATTTCTGGCGCAAACTCGCACTACCAGTCCTATCTTCGCAGTGCTCCACCGGATGCCAAAGCAATAGAGATTATGATTAAGCAGATGACCCCTTAAGGTGAGTCAGCGCCCCACCCCCGACCCCGAGTTCATTCCGTGCTGATTGTCTGCAAGCAGTGTCAAGCCGAATACGATCTGGATCCGCCGGCTGTACCGTTTGCCCGCGACCAAGATCTGGTGTTTCGTTGTTCTTCATGCGGTACATCCATTCCGATTCGTACGGAAACTGAGGCGGTTGAGGAGTCTGTGTCGCCGGTAGATGCACCCGTCGGGGCCCAACCAACGGAATTTGTATTGCGCCAAGATGGCAAGACCTACAATGTGGGCGATTCGGCCATGTTGCAGCGCTGGATTGTCGAGCGCCGGGTGTGGCCCGACGATGAGATCGCAGAAGGCGCAGCACCTTTTCAGCGGGTCGGTGACCTCGAGGCCTTTCAGATTTTCTTTCAGGTGGTCGCAGACGCGGAACGGAACCCGCCCACGAGCCCCGCCTTGGAGGTACCCACACCCGCCTTCGTGGGGAAAGCCAGCAGCGCCAAATTGTTCTCTCGACCGAGTGGTGTTGATCTGCCTGAGCTGAGTCAGTCGACCACGGTTCCAACGCTCAAGCCAGCGCCCGAAGCACCGGCTGAACCGTCCCCTGAACTCCCGCCCGCGCCCGCGCTCCCGCCCGAACTCCCGCCCGAACTCCCGCCCG